>VGEM01000015.1 GCA_016869315.1 Alphaproteobacteria bacterium
GCTAAAGGCGTTGGCGAAAAACAAGACCGGCCACATGTTTTCGATCGATTATCCGGACTCGAAAATTCGCGCCGACGGCGGGACTAGGAGCCGCCATGCCCTGGTGGGTGATTCCGAATTCTACCAATCTGAGCTTCGCCCTGGATTCATGGTTCCGGAGTCGCTCAGAAATCGCTGGACCATGATTGAAGGTGACAGCCTCAAATTGATCGGCACGATTCGCTCGCGCTTCGACCTTTACATTCATGACAGTGACCACAGCATGAAGTTTTTGACGAAGGAACTCGCGCGGGCCTGGCCCAAACTGTCAAAGAAGGCAGTCATCCTGGTGGATGACATCGATTGGTCGAATGCCTTCCATCGTTTCTGCGTCAAACGGCGTCTCTATCCTTTATTGTTGACAGACAACGGCAAAGACGATCTCCGCGTCCGAACCGGGCTCGTCGATCTGACTCATCCGCGCAACGGCGATCCGAGTTTCACATGAGCCAGCGCGCCAGTCGAAACGGCGGAGAGTGATTGTGAGTGCGCGCATCCTCGTTACCGGTGATCGCGGCTACATTGGAACAGTGTTGACCCGTGAACTTAGGGCGCGCGGCTATGAGATTGTCGGCTTCGATACATGCTACTTTGCGGATTGTGCACTTGAGCCCACCCACGAAACCCATCGCCGCCTCGTAAAAGACATTCGCGACCTCTCCGTCGGCGACTTGGACGGCGTTGAAGCCATCGTACATCTTGCCGGATTGTCCAACGATCCAATGGGCGAACTTGCACCACATCTAACTGACGACATAAACCTTGCCGCGACCGTTAGTTTGGGCCGCTTGGCAAAAGCAGTTGGTGTTCGCCGGTTCGTCTATGCATCGTCGCAGAGCATGTATGGAATTTCTGGCAGCCAGGCTGAACTTGACGAAGACGATAGCGATAAGAATCCGATAACCGCATATGCGCGCACCAAATGGGAGGCCGAGCTCGCGCTGAAGCGGATGAATGCCCCCGGCTTCGAGGTTGTATGTATGCGCCCGTCCACGGTGTTCGGATGGAGCCCTCGCCTGCGCAGCGACATCGTTTTCAATAACCTTGTCGCTTGTGCATTCACAACCGGTCGAATCGAGATCAAGAGCGACGGCACGCCATGGCGGCCGGTCATCCATATCCGCGATGTTTGCAACGCTTTTGTTGCTGGGCTGGAGGCTCCGGCTGCTGCCGTTGCTGGGCGATCATACAACGTAGGTATCGAAAACGGCAATTTCACAGTCCGCGAACTTGCCGAGGCGGCCCAGCGTGCCGTCCCGGGAAGCACCCTTACCTTCACCGGCGAACATGGCTCGGATTCACGAACTTATCGCGTTTCGTTCAAGCGGATATTGTCAGAGTTGCGCCAATGGTATCAGCCGACCTGGTCTCTCGACGCTGGCGCCGCCGAGTTGATCGAAAAATTCCGGAAGATCGGTTTTACAGAGAACCAATTTCGCGGATGTGCCACGATCCGCCTAACTCAACTCCGGCACTTAGTCGATCAGAATAAGATCAACGCCGACACGCTCAAATGGACTCATGGATCAGAACCTATCACGTCGAATTGAGCGTTGTCGGTCATGCGAAGCTGTGGGCCTCGAGTTAGTACTCGACCTCGGGCGGCAACCACCGGCCAATAGCTTGCGAAAGGCCGCGGCAGATCCGGTTCCGCGTGTTCCACTTGAATTGTGCCGGTGCCCAACGTGCGGCCTCGCCCAATTGACGGAAACCGTATCTCCCGAATTTCTGTTTAGCCGGTATGTCTGGGTGACAGGAACGTCGCAAGTCGCCCATCGCTACAGCGCCACGTTCAGCAAGCGCCTGCTTCAGAGAGCGAATATGGCTGCCGGCGCGGTGTACGAAGTAGCGAGCAACGATGGAACGTTCTTGAGACCTTTCGCCGAGGGCGGCATGCGGGTGCTCGGTATCGATCCAGCGCAAAACATCGCCGATGCGGCCTCCAAGGCTGGGATACCGACGGTCGCGGATTTTTTCGGCACCAGCTGCGCATCGCGCGTCGTGACGGCACATGGCGCCGCCGACATCATTCTTGCGCGGAATGTGTTGCCGCATGTCCCGGAACCGCGCGACATCGTTGCAGGAATGGCGATCTGCCTCCGCGATAACGGTATTGGAGCGATTGAATTTCATCGCGCAGATACGATCGTCCGGGAACTACATTATGATTCGATCTACCACGAGCACGTTTGTTACTTTTCGCTGCGGGATGTCGAGCGGTTGCTCGACAGCGCGGGGCTCCACGCCTTTGACGTCGACGATAGCCCCATAAGCGGTGGCTCGTGGGTCATTTATTTTGCCAAAAAACGGCGACCGGTCACCGCCGCACTTGAGCTAGCGAGGTCTACCGAATCGCGCTTGCGCCTTGACGAAGGATACACCTGGCACGACTTTGCCAACCGCTGCCACGATCACGCCCGCGAATTCACGAATTTGGTTCGAGAGGCGGCAACGAGCGGCCAGAGAATCATCGGCTATGGAGCGTCGGCTCGCAGCTCGACGCTATTGAACTATTGCGGCATCGGAACCCGTGACCTTGCTTGCATCGCTGACAAGAGCCCGCACAAGCACGGCACCATCGCACCTGGCAGCGATTTGCCAATCGTCGCGCCGGCGACAGCGTTCGCTCAGAGGCCGGACCGGGTCGCACTCCTGGCCTGGAATTTCCGAGACGAAATTCTCGAAGACATGGCTCGGGATTTCCAGTGGCGTGGCCCAGTCTTGGTCCCCCTGCCCGGAAAGCCAAATTGGATAAACACCCAATGAAGTTCGCTGAACTATCCGTCTCAGGCGCATGGCTGATTGAGGCCGAACCGTTTGTCGATTCGCGCGGTCTCTTTCGGCGGCACTTCTGTCGGGACGAGTACGCTCGGCACGGCCTTGATCCCACCATTGCCCAGGGCAATGTTTCCGAGAACCCGAAGCGCGGCACGTTGCGCGGGATTCATTTTCAACGGCCACCCTGGACTGAATCGAAAACGCTCTCGTGTATGTCAGGCGCAATCTATGACGTCGTCGTTGATTTGCGACCGACATCGCCGACCTATCTGAAATGGGTCGGGCTGGAATTGACCGCGGCGGCGCGAACCAGTTTGTATGTTCCAGCGGGGTGCGGCAACGCGTGGTTGACGCTACAAGACAATACGAGCGTTCACTACTACATGGCTTCGTCCTTCGAACCCGGGCGTGAGGGTGGAATTCGTTTCGACGACCCTACTTTCAGCTTTTCGTGGCCGTTTGAACCAGCGGTGATTTCTGACAAGGATCTCGGCTACCCGCAGTTTGATCCTTCGGCCTATGCCAGGGACCTACGCGCTTGAGAATTGTGCTCACGGGAGCCACGGGCTTTATCGGCCGCCGGTTGCTCGCGCAAATCGATCAACACGACGTTTTGATCCTGACGCGGTCACCATTGATGACCCCCGCATCATCCCATAGGCGCCAACACTCGTGCGATCTCAGAGACATTGCGACGTGGGCTCCCACTGTCAAGGCGTTCAAACCTGGAGCCTGCATACACCTGGCTTGGGAGGGCCTTCCTGATTACTCACCGGAGCGCTGTCGCTCGAACGCCAGCCTAGCCGTCCAGGCCCTCGCCACCATGCTTGATTCCGGCGCTAGCAAGGTCGTTGTCTCCGGTTCCTGCTGGGAGTACGGAGACGCATCGGGACAGGTGGCCGAATCGACGGAGCCGACCCAACCCGGTGACTTTGCCGCCGCGAAATTGACCATACTCAATTGGCTGCGACAGCAATGCAGCGCTAGCTCAACCTCCTATTACTGGGCACGAATATTCTTCAGCTATGGACTAGGACAGCGCGCGAATTCCCTCATTCCATCAGCTCGCGCTGCCGCGTTGGCGGGCCGAAGGCTTGACGTGCGACACCCGAACGTCGTTCAAGATTTCGTGCACGTCGACGATGTGGCCGCTGCACTCGCACGCCTGATATCCGATCATGTCGCCGCTGGCGTTTACAACATTGGCTCGGGGCGACCGATGCGGGTTTCGGCGGTAGCCGATCTTGTAGCGGCGCACTATGGCATCCCAGGGAGCGACAGTGCGTCCGATCAAGACCAGGGATTCTGGGCCGATACTTCGAAGATTGTTTCGGCGACGGGGTGGCGCTCCGCCATATCGATCAAGGATGGCGTGAGATCAATGTTACACGAGATGGACGGGCACGCATGATGGAGATCAGGCAAGCGGCGATATTGTGTGGCGGCCTCGGAACGCGCTTGATGCCATACACGCGAGATCTGCCGAAACCCATGATCCCAACCAATGGCAGGCCGTTCCTGGCATACCTTATCGATCAACTGCGCGATCAGGGCATCAAGAAATTCGTGTTGATGACCGGCTATCTTGCCAACAAGGTCCGCGATTACTTCGGGGACGGTTCCGCAATTGGCGTGGACATCATGTATTCCGAGGGCCCGACCGAATGGGAAACGGCGCGACGGCTCTGGGAGGCGCGTCCTATGCTCGAACGCCGGTTTTTGCTGATGTACTCGGACAATTTCGTGCCCATAAATCTATCTCGAATGGTCGCGTTCCACAGTGAAAAGCACAGCGCGCTAACTGTGTCATTGTGCCTCAAAGCCGCTGGAAATATTCGAGTCGATGACAAGGGAATCGTCCGAGCCTACGATTCGTCACGGCGCGAAACCGGTCTCGACCATGTCGAGGTGGGATATATGATTGCGGAGCGCGACCCCGTATTTTCGCATTTGGACGGAACAAACGTCAGCTTTTCCACTGTTCTTCGAAGACTTGCTGTAAGCGGTCAGCTTGGCGGTTATCGCATTCTCGACAGATACCAGAGTATTTCCGATCCTGATCGCTGGCGTGCGGCCGAGAGATATCTTGCACCAAAGCGCATTATCTTTCTGGACCGAGACGGAACGCTGAATGTGCGCCCACCGCGTGGCGAATACGTCACGTCCTGGAATCAATTTGAGTGGCTGCCTGGGGCACGCGATGGCATCGTCGCCTTGGCAAAGGAGGGATTCAAGTTTGCGTTGATCACCAATCAAGCGGGAATAGCGCGCGGCCTGGTCTCCCCAGCCACGGTCGATGAGATTCACTCACACCTCGTCGCTGACATGAGCAGGCTAGGCGCGGAACTCATTACGACTTACGTCTGCCCGCACCATTGGGATGAAGGCTGCTCCTGCCGCAAGCCGGCCCCTGGTATGCTGTTGCAGGCCTCGCTTGACCTCGACCTGCGATTGGATCGAACAATATTCATCGGCGATGATCCGCGCGACTGCGAAGCGGCCGTCGCCGCCAACTGTGTCGCCGCGTATGTTGGGGAACCGCAAGACTTGACCGAAATGGCTGAGGCAGTTCGCCCGCGCCTTCAAGCCAGAGTGCTTGGTGATCTTTGCCCCGAGATAATCTCAATATTTCAATCTTGGGCGACTACCGATATTCGATCGATGAAATGAGTTCGATTTACTCGCCCACCTTCCGAACTGCTACGTCACGCTGCCGTCCTGGGACACATGCGTAAATAAGCTCAGCCGCCTGCGAGCACGATCTAATCGGCAATCGATCAAGATCAAAAGCAAGTCTCGTCATTACGACGTTATTGTGAACCAAGACTTTGCAATCCGGGGCAGGTAACGGCCTTAAAGACCTTGATACTCCAGTAATGGAAACAAGCTGCTCACGTGGAATCCCTCGCGCGACACCGAATTCCGTGAGTTTTGCCGCCAATTCGTCTTGATCTTCTTGAGGAACCGACCATATGCGATTCAGACAATATTCATACATCTTGCCGTGATTGAAGGCGAATTTGATTCCATGCCGCTCGAAATAATCGCGCCAATACAGAAGCAGTCGCCACTGGTAGACATCGGCATTATCAAGATCAATGATAAAATATTTTTCTTTCAGTATTCTTTCCATATTGCTTAGTCGCATGAATTCGGTCCGCACTTCGTTGTCCTTCCTGGCAGTTTTGAACGACACACCTGTACTGCGTTCGCTAAAACCCATTACGGACAATGGACGCGACAAAATCGTATAATCGGTCGTGACTGACAAGTTGATCAAGCCACTACCGTGATCCGGCACGAGACCAAGGTTGTATTCTCCGAACCTCTCCTTGGCCTTCGCGATCAAGGAGGTCTTCGAAATCCGATGATACAAACCCGGCGGCGACATGATCCCGACAATTTCCTCGAAGACGCAGCGCAGCGTTTCCTTCGACGAGCGCGTACACTCTCCGGAACTAGATGAAAATATGAGGTAATTCCGCTCGTTCTCGTTCAGCGTCTGCGGCCACCGGTATATGGGAATATCATAGTCAAACATTTCCGCGTTGGGATGCCTTGCAATCGCCGCCTTGGCTGCCGAAACGAAATCCGGCATCAGGCAGTCATCATCTCCAATTACGATGACCCATTCTCCAGTAACGAGTTGGAGCCCTCGGTACCAGTTGTCGGTCATCGATAACGGTTCTTCGCTCCTGGTCACCTTGATGACATCACCAAGCGATACCAAGTATTCCTTGGTGCCATCTGTCGTCGCGTTGTCTGCGACGACAATCTCTAGATCATTACAATGTTGAGCCAGTGCGGAACCAAGTGCATCTTTCAGATAGAAAAGCCGGTTGCGAGTTGGAATCACGACGCTAATTAACGGCATCTTGGTCTCTAACAGGCTGTTGCGATCACTTGGTGGCACAAACCCTAGAGTGATTTATCAGCATTCCGTGAAGGGTCAATAGCGCTAGATGTTTAGTCCCAGCCTTTGGTGGTGCATTTTTGTCCAAAGAATGGAAGGAAGCACTAGGATCTCCTGACGTTGTGTCAATACTAGTCCTATCGGTGGACGGAGCTGCTTCGAAAAATCAGTTCGAGCACGTGCATTACGCCCGGATGGCCGCCTCGCTTCATGGCATCGTAAAAGGTAACCTCGCCTGGATCTAAGCGATCTCGAGCTTTAAAGAACAGCCGGCGCATACAACTCACCATTCCATCCAAGATCTGACGCATTGCGTCTTCACTGGATGTATCAATGCCCATTGACCGAAATATTTCCAAGCATCGCTCTTCGAAATACTTGTAGGCTCGCGAAAAATTCGACGACAACATCAAGTATGGTGGCATTTGCATATTGAGTGATTTGCGCTCGGTCTTCACGGCGTTTCCAATATGATCCCCGCGCAGGAGATAGAGTTCGTCGAAGACAATAATCTTGCCTTTGATCACTGAGTAGAGATCTCCCATGCACTCGAAAAAGATATGCTCGTTCGTGTTGCGATAGACATCATCCATGTACCTCAGGCGCTCTATGAATTGGGACTTTCGATAGACCGCATGCCACGTGAAGCTGTAATGCTTCATCAAATTGACGAACCGTTCCAGCACGTCTTCTTCCATTGCCTCCCAGACCGGGAATTGACTGCAGCTGAAATTTGTCGTGATCGTATCACCCAACGACAAAGCGATGCAGCGGCCCTGAGCGCAGATTGCTGTTGGAGTATTGGCTAGCATCACCGCCGCCTTCATCACCGCGTCGGGAACTAGGAAGTCATCATCACCCTGAATTACAACGAATTCGGACTCACACCTGTGTGCGAGTTCGGTAATGCGTTGCGATGCCAAATCGTCACCATTCTGCGCAACGATCGTAATACGAACATTGCTCGAGAAGTCGTGGATCGCTTGTTCGACAAACGGAATTTGGTCATGCCCACCCCACACCCCGACTTTGATTTCTCCCCGATGGCCAGCAACCTCAAGAAAGCGCAAGCGATGAATCAGCCAATCTCGCCGCTGAGCCAGGTTTGAAAGAATGAGAATGGCGACGCTCATGCCAATACGACCACTGGCGTGCGATCGTGCAGGTCGTACAACCCTGATGAAAGCAATGAGCAGCGGATGTTGAGGCGATTATGTCTAAGAGCGCTGGGCCGTGTGAACATATGAGCGAAGGCGGCGGTCATCGATAACTCGAGTCGCTGCGTGGTTGAGGAAATAATATATCAACTAGCTGTCGGTCTTTGGATCGTCGATAATCTAAGTATCAATTTTCGGGGGACCTGACCATGTTTATGGATCGAGCATTTGTCGTTTCGTGCCTCTTCGGGTTTATCGTTGCCACCGAACCAACTGCCAACGCCGCCCCCACCGGCCGCAACGGCGCGACAGTCACGCCCCTGGTCGCCCCTCAGTTCAAGGGCGCCACCATTTACGGCATGAACGGTGTCGGTTGGGGTAAGGCCGACGGCATGGTCTATGTCGTCAGCGATCTTGCCGGGGCGGTCTATCGGGTCGATCCGAAGACCAGCGAAGTCTCCGTCGCGGTGCCCTTCTCTGATGGCGGTGGCGACGATGTCATCCAGCATTCGGACGGCGCGCTAGCTTGGACGGCAACCTCCGAGGGCGAACTGCGCTACCGCAAGAAAGGCGGCAAGGTCGAGGTGCTTGCCCATAATGTCCCGCGCGTCAATCCGGTCGCGTTCCGCGACGACGGCCGCGTCGTCGCGTCACAGGTCGGGACCGCGCCAGGGCTGCCGCTGTTCGAAGTCGATCCCAAGACCAAGGTGAAGCGAATTATCTCAACCGGCCAGGAGGAAATGAACAGCTTCTCCTTCGGTCCCGATGGTTTGCTCTACGGACCCGCGATAGCGCTCGGCAAGGTGCTCCAGGTCAACGTCGACACCAACGAGCGCAAGACTCTGGCGGAAGGATTTGCGCGCCTTGCTTCGGTCAAGTGGGACCCACGCGGATACCTGATCGCGCTTGAGTCGCGTGTCGGGCACATCAGCAAGGTCGATCCGAAAACCGGCGTGATCGAACGCCTGGTGACGTTGCCGCCCCTGGTGGATAACACCGCACAGGGACCCGACAGCACAATCTATGTCTCGAGCCCTCCCGACAGCACAGTGTGGACGGTGAACCCCGACACCAGAGCAGTTGGCGCCCTGGTGCAGGGCTGGTTTAGCGCCCTCGGCGGCCTCGCCATCGCCGATCTCAACGGCGTCGAGACGATGTACGCCGCCGACGACAACACCTACCGCACCATTGATCTCGCTTCGGCTAAAGTCACGCGCCGCCACTACAAGAACGACCCTGCCCAAGCCGGCGGCGGATCGAACGACATCGCCGTCAAGGGCGGCTTGGTCGCCGTGTCGCGCCTGCGCGGCGGTGTCGTGCAGGTGATCCAGCACGAGGGCGAGAAACTCGTTTGGGAATCGAAGGAGATCGAGACTCCGTATGGGATTCTGTTCTCTTCCGACAACGCGGTGCTGGTCGCGGACCATGACGGCGGTCGGATTGCGCGGGTCGATTCCAAGGGCGCCACGACCGTGGCCAGTGGCTTGAAAGGCCCCGTCGGTCTCGTCAAGGACGGCCCCGGCCAGGTACTCGTCACCGAGCGCGCCGGCGGCGTGCTCACACGAGTCGACCTTGCCACCGGCAAAGGCGAACGCGTTGCCAAGGGCCTAAACAAACCTGAAGGCGTCATTGTGCTGGCCGACGGTCGCATCGTCGTGGTCGAGGCCGGCAAACGTCGCGTCTCGCTGGTGTCGCGGAAAGGCAAAGTGACACCTGTTGCGCAGGGATTCCGGTTTGATGCCAAACTCACCCACACGCCTGAAAGCGTCGGCTTTGCCGCCGGCCTCGCCCAGGCACGCGACGGCGCCCTCTACGTCAGCGACGACGGCGACAGCACGATCTGGAAGATTGCATTGCCACCCGGTTGATCCGTTCTGTTGCCGGCCTGCGCGGCAATTTGCCCATGCTCGGCGCCGCAATCCTCCTAGGCGCGGAGTGCGACGTAAGTCTTGAGCAGATTGACATCGGCCTCGGTCAGCGCCGAAGCCCGCGAATGATCGTGTTCACAAGCATGGCGTGGTCCCAGCCCTTGGCCTGTTGACCGAGGCGGAGAATGGTCAACTGGCGTGACGGCGCCATGAACACGGTCCGCATGCCGCCGCCCTCCATGATCCGCACGTCATCGGCGAGGAAAGGCTCGGACTGCGGAATCACCCCGGGCTGGCCTTCGAAGTAGCTGCGGCTCGCGACATAGGGGCTGCCGAGCCACAGCCCGATGCCGAAATTCGGATTGCGCGCCGACGGCGTCGCCATGGTCTCCGCCCAACCTTTGGGAAGAACCCGCTTTCCACCCCACATGCCGTTCTGCTGAACCAACACACCGAGCCTCGCCCAATCGCGCGGCGTTGCCCGCATGCAGCACATGGTACGCGCGACGCCATCGGGGCGATCTTTCTGAAACGTGGCATCGCTGGCGCCGATCTTTGTCCAGACGCGTTCGGACAGTACTTGTTCGATCGGTTGCTTCATGGCGCGCTCGATGACCAACGCAAGGAGCTGCATGTTCTCCTGCGCCACCTCAAACCGCGTTCCGGGCGGGCTGGTGCGGTCATAGCTGAGCGCCGCGCGGATGACATCGCCGCAGTAAGCAAGGCACAGATCCTTGTTGCCGAAAACCTGAGTCACCGGAATAGTCGGCGCCACTTCAAGACCCGACACGTTCTGCGCCAGTTGACGCACGGTGATCGCGCCGCGCGGATCGTCGTGCCATTCGGTGATGTAAGTGCCGATGCCGTCATCGAGCGAAAGCTTGCCGTCGGCAACCGCGAAACCCAGAACCAGCGGCGTCACGCTGCGGCTGATGGCACGGCCGTTATGGAGCACGTCCGGCGCGGCGCCCTTCCAGTAACGCTCCAGCGCTACCGTGCCGCGATGGATCACGATCAGCGCGGTCGACTCATGAGCTTCCGCCCAGGCCGCGGCGGCCTCAAGCGCGTCTTTCGAAATGCCGCTGCGCCCTTCGGGCAGAAACGGTCCGGGTTTGCCGGCCACCACGGCCGACGGCCAATAGAAATACGGGTCAGGCTCGAAGACGTCCTTCGGCAGCGAACTCATCCGCCACCAAAACACCT
The DNA here is from genome assembly GCA_016869315.1 of Alphaproteobacteria bacterium. Classification (GTDB taxonomy): domain Bacteria; phylum Pseudomonadota; class Alphaproteobacteria; order Rhodospirillales; family Rhodospirillaceae; genus VGEM01. Next base: position 10,959 of record VGEM01000015.1, read on the forward strand.
CGTCACGATAGATCGGATCGGCAAGCGCCTTGTCCGGATCGGCCACGCCTGGCGGAACCTCCAAAGCGGCGGTGGGGGCCGCCCAAAGGGCGGCAACTGCAAGGCCGAGGAACCGAATCATCGGGGCGCTCTATTGCCCGGTGCCCTGCATTGGCTCGCCGGAGACCATGATCGTGTGGAAGCTGCGGTCGCTGGAGCCGCGGAAACCGTTCAGATCGCCAGGCAGCACGTCGTAATCGTTGGTAAACAGCGGCAGCCCCTTGAAGGCCCACTGGCGCTTGCCGTCACGTTCGACCATCGACCAATTGCCGCCCGGTTTTGCCTCACCGGTCGCTTCCACCAACACAGGTTTATAGGCCGGCATTATTTTAGCGGATTGGGTCTGCACGGTGTCTTCAGGAAATTGCTGCTGAATCTGACGGCGGAGCGGTTGCTGATACTGGTAAAGCGTCTTCCCGGTCGCATCGGTGTACAGCTCGCCGGCATCGGATTCGTGCACGCGCACCCATGCGGGAAGCGGCAACGGCGGTTCCAGCACTAGCGCATGCCATTTGCCGTCGAGCCCCTCGCCGTTAACCTGCCCCGGCTGCGCATCACCTCGATAGTGATAGAGCGGCCGGCCACGAAACGCCCACTGCTTGGTGCCGTCAGCCCGCACGATCGCCGTCCAATCTCCGGTACTGCGCGCCGCCCATGGCGCTGCGACGGGGGCCCAATCCTTGAGGCACTTGGCATCGCAAGCCGCATTGCCGTCCTTTTCAAAATCCGACACGTAGAGGGTCAGATTGCGCTGGTCCGCCAACACCCGACCAATCGACGTCTTGTGGATGCGGGCTTCGGGCGGCGTAAAGATCGGTTTGAACGCAGTCGACCAATTCCGCGCGACACCGTCGCCAAATGCGTCACCAGGCTGGGCGTCGAGCTGGTAGGCGTAGAGCGGTTGGCCGCGAAACGCCAACTGCCGGGCGCCATCCTCTCGGGTAATCGCGGACCAGTCGCCCGAGACCGCAACGTCGGCACCGATGGCGACGGGTGGCCACTGGATCGCGCAATCGTCGTTGCAGCTGGACTTTCCCTTCTCGACGTCGCGCTCGAAAGTATAGAGCGTCATGCCTTTGGCGTCGGCCAACACCCAGCCATCGCCGCGCGCTTTGAAGGCGAGGCCGGCGGGCAGCGTGTCGGCAGAAAAGGCGGTAGCAGATACAGTCGACACCGCGCCCAGAAGAAATAAGCCGAGTGAAGTAAAGCGCACGATTTGAGCTCCTTTGCATTCCGCTCGCCCTCTCCCTTGGGAGAGGGCCGTCCGCCGAAGCGTGAGCTGAGGCGGGGGAGTGAGGGATTTAGTTTGCTTTGGCGCGACTCGAAGAATACCAACCGCCCCTCACCCCGACCCTCTCCCTACGGGAGAGGGGGTTGTATTTACCCCTGACTCTCGGTCTTCACCGGCGGCGGGGTGGCGCGATCGTTGAGCACTTCGGTGATCGGCTTCGTGGTCTTCAGCGACTTCGTGCCCCAAGATTCGACCGGCACGCCCATCGCGGTCATCGCCGTCAAGCCAATGCGGGTCACGGGGTCGGCGCCGCCGACGACGTGATAGCCGGTCTTCATCCGCCCGCCCGCTTTTCCAGCCAGCCAGAACGGCACGCCATCGATGGTGTGGACACGGGCGTAATTGGTTTCCGAGCCGGCGTGAATCAGGCAGTTGTCGAGCAAGGTGCCATCGCCCTCGCGGATCGATTTGAATTCCTTGAGGAACGCGGCGAAGCCGTCGCTGCCGCACTTGTTGAACCAGAAGGTCAACGGCTGATAGCCGAGCTTCTGATCGAGTGGCTCTTCGTGGGTCAGCAGATGATGCGTATACGTCTCGCCGACGCGCCGAACATTGGCGAAGTCGTCGGTGAAGGCCATGTTGAAGACCTTGGTCTGATTGCACGCCACCGCCATGGCAAAGAGCTTGGCCATCACGCCATGGGTCTCAATCACTTCGTCCATGTCGCGAGCGATGCGCTTAACTTCTTCCATCGGCTTTTCGGTGACGGCCGGCGGCACCAGGCAGGCGTCGTTCGGTGGCGGTTTTTGCAGCTGTAGCGCCAGCTGATTTTCGACCTGGCGGACCGAGGTGAAATACTCATCCAACCGCGACTTGTCTGCGGCGCCGAGTGTCTTGATGTAGTCGCGGCTCTGCTCTATGGCGCCCGACAGCACGCTCTTCTGCACCATGACGCGCGGATCGGGTTTGAACTCGGAATTGTTCGGATCGACAAACTCGGGCCCGAACAATCGCTGATAAAGGGCGGCCGCCGAGATTTCGGCGGCGGCGCGGCTCGCCGTCGAGCGAGCGCTGTAGTTCGCGCGCGGCATGCCAACCGCATTTGCGTTGAGCGTAAAAAATCGCGAGTTTCCAGCGATGGCATCCGCGATCAACAGATCGAACGTCGGCGCCGGAATGTCGTTGTTGTGCGCCGGCGCCGTGCCGGTGCGGCTTGCAACCCAGCCCGTGTAATGGGTGTAATTCGACCGCCCATCGAGCGGCATGGCGTAGGCGCCGAAGAAATTGAGATCGTCTTCAAACGGCTTCAGCGCCTCGGTTTCCGCGAGGAAGCCGATGCCCTTGCTGGTCTCGCTCTTCTCGGTGATGGCATGGCCGGGCGTGTGGCCCATGCCCCAGTAGAAGGTGCCAAACCTGACCGGCAGCGCGGCACCGGTCGCGGCGAGTGCCGTGCCGTTGACGTTGAGATCGCCGTCGAGGAACGGCAATGCCACCGTCACTGCGCTGCCGCCGAGCACACCCTTGAGCACGCTGCGGCGTTCGCGGACTTTGGTCAGAAGAACGGTCATTGAGTTCTCCAGTTCTTAATGGGCCTACTTAATGGGCAGTAGCGACGGCCATCTCGCCGGACGCCGCAGCGGTGGTGTTGGGCTTGGACACGGTGAAAAACGCATCACTCAAGGCAACTTTGCGCATCAGTTCGACGAACTTGTACTTGCTGGCGGCAAACCCTTTATCGAGGAAATTCACGACCGCCGTGTCATCTTGCTCGACACTGCGACCGACCGCGTAGCTGTAGAGCCGGTTGACCACGCACGACGCCGTGGCTGGATCGTTGCGCAGCGCCTGCGCCAGGCCCTCCGGCCCCGTGTAGGGGGCGCCGTTGAGATCGCCGCCAGAGTCAATGTGCGCTTCGTTCTCGGTCAAACGGTACTGGCCGGCGCCGTCAAAGTTTTCAAAGCTGAGGCCAATCGGATCGGTGATCTTGTGACAGCCCGCGCACGCCGGCGCGTTGATGTGAGCGGTCAAACGCTCGCGCGCCGTCTTGCTGGGCGAATTGGGATCGGTGAACAGTGAAAAATCCACATCGCCCGGCGGATCGGGGACTTTCTGGCACATCAGTAACTCGCGCACCGCGCGACCACGCCGCACGGCGGAACTGCGTCCCGGGTAAGCGTAGAGCGCCATCAGCGCGATTTGCGACTGGATGCCATAACGATTCTGATCGGCGGCGAATTCGTAAGAAATCCAGCCGTTGTCGGTCCGGTCGATCGGCACGCGATAGACGCGGGCCAACGCGCGCGTCAGGAACGTTTTTCGCGTCGTGAAGATGTCGCGATAGTCCTCTCCGCGCGAGACGTGATCGATGATCGTTTTGACGATCTGCTCGCGGGCGTTCTCGGCCACTTCGAGCGTGAAGGTCGGATAGATCAGCGGGTCCTTTTCGAGCGTATCGAAATCTTCGAGCGCGAGAAAATCGTTGAAGAACGCGCGCATCCCAACTTCGGCACGGGGCGAGGCCATCATGCGGTCGACATGACGCGCCAGCGACGCGCTGTCGTTGAGCTCGCCTTTTTCAGCAGCCGCCATCAGCGTTTCGTCGGGCGTGGTATTCCACAGGAAGAAGCTCAAGCGGCTGGCGCGGGCGTAGGCGTCCAGGCGCTCGGCGGACTTGTCGGCCGGATCAGCCTCGGTGGTATCGGCAACAAACAGGAACTGCGGCGTCACCAACATGCTGGCGAGGCTGGTCGTTAGTCCACGGTAGAAATCGCCATTCGCCCCCGCTGCTTCGCCGGCGGCTTTGACGAAATAGTCGGCCTCGGCCGTCGTCAATGGCCGGCGAAACAGCAATCGCCCGGTCTGGGTCATGAACGCCCGAGCGCAAGCGTCGTCCGCTTTGGCTGCATCGGCTGGCGTACACGGAATCAACGTCGCGCGATGCTCGGCGTCGGTGACGCGCTCGGACACCGTTTTCGCCGCGTTATAAAACCTTTCGAAACCGGTCGGCGTAATACGCGCTTCGCGGGCACCAACGGCGACAAGTCCGCTCGTCCGCCGCAAGGGGTCAAAACGCCCGGCCACATCGACATCGATGCCGAAGACATCGGAGATCACGTTTTCATACTGGGTTTCGGTCAGCCGCCGCATGTCGGGCGGCGCGCCTTTGAGCTTGGGTTCCGGGTCTTCGCAGGCCGTCAACGCCAGAGCTGCGCAACAAACGGAAATGAGACGGGTCAGCTTCATACTCATCGCTCGGCCGTCTTGGTCGCCGCCGCCGCCGGCAACCGAATGTAGGCCGCATAGGCCAAGAGATCGAAGGCTGACGAAAGCGCCGTGCATTTGCCGGTCTTCGGATCTGGGTAACCATCCGCCAACTCGCGCGCGGCCTTGATCAGTGACGAACAGTTGATGCCGTTCACCGGCACCACGGCGCCAAGACTGCCGATGTAATAGGTAAACGCTTCGACGTCGTAATAGCCGGCCACCATACCGGTCGCGCGCTCGCCGCTGGGGTCGATGTCGAGGCGCAGCGTGAGATCACGAATCACCGGATGCATGAAGACGTAGTTGCCGTACCACGGCAGGCGAACATCGCCGTTCTTGGTCGTCAGCACGCCGTCCTTGATGGCACCCTTGATCGAATCGCCGTAGCGCGGTTTGCCATCGACAACGTCGATATTGAATGTTTGGAACGGTAACGGCGCGCCCTTGCTGTCTTGCACCCACTGATCGACCGAGCGATAGAAAGTGACGGTGACATCGTCGTCGTTGCGCGGATTATCGACCTCGGACACGTCGATCAGGATCAAACCAAGTCCGCTAGTGTTGCGCATCTCGTTGGCGTTCATATCGACGGTGCCGACATCCTTGCGCCAGCCGTAGGTGCAGCCGACCAGGCGATACATCTGATTGTCGATACCGGTGGTGCCGTCGGGGTGGGTGAAGTTCTCGTGGGCGCACGATTTCGCCGATGCCTTGCCGTCGGCGTCGCCGTCGAGATTGACGCCGAAAGACAATTTGCCTTCGACGATCCTTTGCGGCGGGTCATCGACCGAGTCTGGTTCCAGACATACGTGCTCGCCGTTTCGGCCGCGTAGGAACGAAACGCCGACACGGTTCAAGGCCTGGATCATGCCGTTGCCGGTCTGCTCGTCCTTGTCGGCGCGCGACAGGCGGCGCCACCAGACTTCATCGTTGGCGATGGACACGCCCTCGGGGCACTCGTCCATGAACTTGGTTTCGTAGACCGCGGTGAACCAGTCCTTGACCACGAAGCCCATGCGCCGGTCGTGAACGATGCCGGTCTCGGCCGCGAAGCACGGCGCCGCCAATACGACGGCCGATGCGAAACTCAGAACCTGAGAACGTACTCTCATGTGACCTGTCTCTTCGGCCCCCCGGCTGGAAAGTCACTGGACAAAGAGAAGTGTACCGCTGTCGCGCCCTGCAAACAACAAAAGTGGCCGGATTCGCCCGCTATATGTATGAAAATGCCAAGTAAAACGGTGGGTGGCTCACGTTGCGGACGCGGAGGCCCTGATCTGGTGTGCGGCCGCAGCGCCGGCCAGGCGGCCGTAGACGGTAGCTGTCAGTAGGCCATTTCCGGCCAAATACCCGCCACTTCCGGGCCCTGAGATGCCGCGCGCCGCGCCACCGGCGGCGAACAGGTTGGCAAATACGGTGCCATCGGACTTGAGAATGCGGCCAGATTGATCGACGGCCAGCCCACCCTGAGTGTGATACAGCGCTCCAACAACTTTGACCGCCCGATAGCCGGGCACCAGTGCTGGATTGGTCGTGAAATCGCGCCCGAGCGGGTCCGGCTTGCGGCCGGCAGCGAAGTCCGTGAGATCGCGTAGCGTATCCGCCAGAGCTTGCGGCAATGCCGTCGCGTCCATCAATGCCTCAACTGTGGGCGCTGCAATAATCCCGCCGAGCGCCAGCAATTTGCGATAGGGCTCGTAGCCCATCATCTCGGCGTGAATGCGTTCGTCAAAGATGCTCCAGGCGAAATGGCCGGGCTGGGCGACGATATCGAGCGCACGTTCGGCGTAATTGCGGCTTTCGTCCGAGAAGCGCCGACCGGTGGCGTTGACCTGAATGCCGCCGCGGAGAATGTGCGCCCACGGAATTGGCACGCGGCCCGTATCCGACAACCCGCCATGACTTTGGTAGGCGTCGAGATCGGCGAGCCGGGCGCCCAGCTCCCCGCCCCACGCGACCGCGTCACCTTGGCTGCCGGCGTGACAGAACGGCACCGCGGCAGCGATCTCGGGCATCAGCTTGGCAACCATGGTGCGATTGGCGGCATACCCGCCGCTGGCCAAGATCACGGCACCAGTGGCGATGTCGATGTCACCGGCGCGAATCCCGGTAACCTTGCCGGACGAGTCGGCGAACAGGTGCGTGACGGTCTTACCCGTCATCACGCGCGCACCGGCCTTGCGCGCCGCGTCGGTCAATGCCGTCATCAACTCGGCACCGGTGCGATTGGGCGTGCCGTGCATGCGCGGCGTCGAATGGCCGGGATAGTGATCCTTGACCATGAACGCCAAGGGAATGTCATGGCTGCCGATCAGCCAGTCGATGGTTGGCGCGGCTTCGCGCGCAAGATGCGCGACCATTGCCGCGTCGGCCCTGCCCTTGTTCTTGGCCATGATGTCGGCCGCCATGGCGGCGGGTGAATCATCGATCCCTGCTTTGCGCTGGCCGATGGTACCTGCCGCCGGGATGAATCCGATTGAGAGCGCCGTGGTACCGGAAGGCGTTGCGTCACGCTCCAGCAGAACAACGCTTGCCCCACCATCTCGCGCCGCGAGCGCGGCGCACATGCCGGCCGCACCGCCGCCGACGATGACCACATCGGCGCGGTCTACAATGCGGGCGGCGGTGGGGGGGAGAATGGAGGGGGACGGTGTCATAAGACGCGAATTCAGCGCTCTCGCCCGAATAAATTCAAGCGGCTTCAATTTGGATGGGTGCGAATGCCGCTTTCCGTCGCCCGCGAGCCTTCACGACGATCTCGACGCTGCAGCCTAGCTTAGTCAGCATCCGCATGAGCCGCTCGACAGAGATGTCGCGGAAGTGACCTTTCAACATCCGCGAAATGTCTGGCTGACTGACGCCGAGAATGCGAGCGGCTTTGGTCTGAGTCAGGTCGCGTTGATCGAGGATGTCCTGGATGCGCGCCATGAGCTCCGCTTTGAGGAGGTACGCCGAAGGATCAGCAAAACCGGGATCGGCGAAGATGTTTTGAGACCCGCGCCGGAGTTTGGTTTCGCGCTTTGTCGTCACGGATGTCCCCCGCCCCTGCCCGGCGTCGTCGCGAACCCATAATTATGGTTGTTCAACCATATCCAACGGTGCACACTGACTCAAGACTCGGAAATCACTTTCAATGCTTTGGGGGGCCGAAGTGACCGTGGTTGCAACTCCCGCCCAAGTCCGCAGAGCCACGTCGGCAGACATGCCGCGGATCGTCGCGATTCGCGCCGCCGTGCGCGAGAACATACTGTCCGATCCGAGCCGCGTCACCGAAGCCGACATTCGCTGGTTTATCGAACATGGACCGATCTGGGTTTGGTCAGAAAACGGAGAGGTGTGCGGCTTTTCGGCGGGCGATCCGCGCGACGGCACCATCTGGGCCCTGTTCGTCGATCCGACATGGGAGGGACGCGGCATTGGCCGGGCTTTGATCGACCTCGCCTGTCGCAGCCTTCGTGATTCGGGGCATCACGTTGTTACGCTCGGGACACAGCCGGGAACAAGGGCGGAGAAGTTTGTCGGCAGAACGGATGGTTGGCCGTGGGTCGCAAAACGAATGATGAAATCGCCTTTCGGAAAGAGTTGGCATGAGGCGAGCCCCCGGCACTAGGTGTTTCACCCCCTCACCGCTTCGCTCCGCTCAGCACCCTCTCCCCGGAGGGGAGAGGGTTGGGGTGAGGGGGCGCAAGAACGCCCCTCAGCCCACGTAAAACACAGATGGCTTGGCGCCTTTGTCGGGCAATAGCGTCCAGGCGTGTTCGCGGCCGATGATGTTGGCGAGTTTCTCGCCTCTCACTTCACCAAAGATGCGCGCGTTGGTGGGGCAGGCTTCGACGCAGGCCGGTTCGCGGCCGACGTCGATGCGGTGGTAACAGAAGTCGCACTTGGCGGTGACGCCGGACGGCGCACGTTCGACCACCGGGCTCTTGAAGTCTTTGTTCTGGTCGGGAAATGACGTGCGGTTATCGGCCACCGGGTAGCGCTGCTCGTAGGGGCAGGCCAGCACGCAGCCGCCACAGCCAATGCATTTACTCCAGTCGATCAGGACAATCCCATCCTTGTCGCGGGCGTAGGTCGCCTGCGTCGGACAAACATCGATGCACGGTGCATCGTCGCAGTGATTGCACATCACCGGCAGAAACTGGCGCGCCGCGTCAGGGTATTGGCCGATTTCGCGTTCGAGGATCTTGGTGAAGTGGATATCCATCGGCGTATTGTGCTCGACCTTGCAGGCGACCACGCAGGCGTTGCAGCCTATGCAACGATCGAGGTCCATCACCATGCCGTACTTGCTCATGTTAGCGCCCCCTAAATGGCGTGACGCGCACGCGCGTGCAACTGTCGGTCTGGCCCGACAGCGTATCGATGTAATCCACGTCGGGCGCCGGCAGGAAATTGTTGAAGCCGGTGCCCTTGTACTTGGAGATTGAATAGGCCCGCGCCCAGTGGCCAAGCGTGCTGGGGATTCCCAGGCAATCGGGGTGAATCAGCTCGGTGAGTTTCACCACGCCCTCGCCCTTCGAGATGGCGGATTCAATGAGCACACGGTCGCCGTCACGGATGCCCTTCTTCTCCGCCGTGGCGCGATTGATCATGACTTTATGCGTGTACGGATTGGCGCGCGATAGCTCGTCAATCCAGAGGTTTTCGGAGGTCACCGAGAACGTGATGAACGGCACTTTGAAATTGACGATGAACAGATCAAAGCCGTCCTTGGCTTCGTGTTGATGGGCGTGACACGCGAAGTACGTGAGCAACGGCGTATAAGGCCGGAAGTCCCACTCAAGCTTCAACTGCGCCATGACCGTCTTCAGCTTGTTGCCGGTATCGATCAGATACTCGAGATAGATCGGTACGCGCGCATTGAAGAACGGTCGCGGATAAGCCTCGCGCACCGTCTTTTTGCGGGTGATCATGCAAGCCGTGTCGGTCAGGCTATCGGCTCTGAAGTCATCGCCGAGCAACGTCTTGGCCTGGCGCTCGGCGATGTCCTTGACGGTGTAGCTCTTGGCAGGATCGAGCGCGTATTTGGGCGCGATGTTCCACATCGCATTGCCCGACGCGTATAGTTTGTCGAGAAGGCCGATGCGCTTGGCCAGTTCGAGGTAGACGTTGGTCCACGGCCGCGCCTCGCCGGGGGGATCGACCGCCGCTTGCCGCATCAGCCAGTACCACTCGCCCGGCCCCGGTGCGATGAAGGCGTAAGGGTCGTTGGCCGGAAACAAGTCCCAGCGTTCGTAATCGTGGGAATCCGGCAGCACGATATCGGCGAATTCAGTGGTCTCGTCGATAAACGTCGCGAACGACACCTGATAGCCGATCTTCTTCAGCACGCCCGCCATGGCTTCGGGGTTGTGGCTGTTCATCATCAGATTGGTGCGGCAATGGAGCAGCATCTCGGGCACGTAGGTGATGCCGAACTTCTCCGGCTCGCGAATGCCCCAGGCGAACATGCCGCGGGTGAACAGCGACGACGGGAAGATTTCGTTGAGATCGAGTGTCTCAGGGACCTTCGGATCGCGCGGCGGATAGGGCTTGTAATACTTTGTGATGAACTGCGCCGGCACCAACAAGCCATCGTCGTCGGCCTCGGGCTGCCAGAAGGGGCCAATGGGATTGACGCCGCGCTGGCCGCCCGGCACGTCGAGATTGCCGACCATCAAGTTGATGAGATGGATGGCAAGCGTGGTGTGCGAGCCGCCTTTGTGCGCGCCCGCGCCGCGCTTGAAGTGAATCGCCGCGGGCCGGAATGGCAGGACGTGGCCGTCGATGGTGACAGTGCTGCCGATCTGCGCCGCCTCGACAAAATCTTTGGTGAGTTGGCGGATGATCTTGGCCGGCACCGACGTGACTTGTTCGGCTTCCTCGGGTGTGTACTGTTTCAGATGCTTGCGCAGCACGGCGAAGGCCGGGCGCGTCAGCGTATTGTCGACTAGATATTCGCCGTCGAGCGCACTGTCGCCAATGTCCGTTGCATCGAACGGCTTTGCCGCGCCGGCCTTGGCGTCCCACACCATCGGCTTGTTGGTTTTGAGATCGCGCTTGTAGTGGCCGTCGTCCTGCACCAGGTAAGATGCGTTGGTATAGGCCTTGAGGAACGGCGTGTCGTAGCCCTCGATATCGTTGCAAAGCACGTTGAGCATCGCCAGTGCCAGCATGCCGTCGGTGCCGGGCCGGAGCGGCACCCACTGATCGGCCTTGGCGGCAGCGTTGGAGCAGAAGGGATCGATCACGACCGTCTTGGCGCCGCGCGCGCGCGCGTTGGCCATCATCTCGGCAGAGTGAAGCGGAATGGTCTCGGCCAGCGCGCCCAACTGCGTGCCCCAGAGCACCATGAAATTGCATTTCTCGAAGTCGAGTTCACCGTTGAACGAGCCGTTCAACAGCAGATGCGCCACGTGCGGCGCGGCGCCGCAATAGTCGGCGCGATTCCAGTGCAAATTGGGCGTGCCGAAGGCGGCGCCAAAAGCCTTTGAAATGCCGTACGCCGGCAGATCGAAATGCGCGATCACCAGCTTGCGCGGATCGTCGGCGCGAATCTTTGTAAGCCGTGCCGAGATTTCATCGAGCGCTTCGTCCCAGGAAATCTCACGCCACTCGGGGTCGACACCCAAGCCTTTGTTCGGGTTACCGCGCTTGAGCGGTTTCAGCAGGCGCTTGGGATCGTGTAGATCGAGGAACCGCGCCTTGCCCTTGGCGCAGATGTGGCCCTTCGAATTGGGCGCGTTGGGATCGCCGACAACATCGGCGACCTTGCCGCCTTCGCGACGGATCTTGATGCCACAGCAGTTGTAGCAGCCCATGCAAACCGAAGGCACCCAGTCGCCCTCAGGCGCCGGCGCAGCAGGACGTGCGTCATCAGGCATGGCGAAACACTTTCTCAGAGCAGCGATTCATAAGTACCGACTTTCAGGATGGCATAGCGGAGCGCGATATCACCAACCAGGCGCGCCAGCGCCGCGATAAACAGCCCAGCGAATCCAAGCCACCCGAGCCCGATGCAGAACGCGGGCAGGATCAATCCGACCGCGATGGCCAAAGTCCAGAACCATAGTTTCTCGCGCTCGATCATCAGCCGCGCCGACAGACGCGCCCCTGCCCCAGCCTTGAGCGCGGCCGAGAGTTGCGCCAGCACCGCCGCCGCGCTCGCGGCAAGCAGGACTAAGGCGACGTTTTCGACGACGTAGAGTTCAGCGGGCAACGACAACCCGAACGGGGCAAGGGCAAGAGCGGCGAGCGTACCGCTCGACAGACCACCGAGCGCCGACAGAATCGGCAGGCTCCCCGTAGTCCAGAACGGAATGCCGGCCGACGCGGCCATGGCGAAACCGGGATAAAAGATGATGAATGCCGCGGTCACAGCCTGGAGCGCGAAGACAAGTGAAACCGCACCGGCGGGCGCCGGGAAACCAAGCTCGAACAGAATGGCGAGCGCGCCGAGACCGACAAAACCGCCGATCATGGTGGTGCCGCGGCTGATCCAACTGCGGCGAAAATTGACGATCGCGCGCCAGGCAGCCGTGGGATTACCGAGATGGCTGAACAACAACACCACCACCAGCACCATCACCGCCTCGGCGCCGATCATGCCTGGCAGCCAATGCGCCGCCGCGCTCGCCATCATCACCGTTGCCGACAGCCCCTCGGCAGCGAACACCGCGCCTTCGCGAAAACCCCAGGTGGTCTGCAGCTTCGGCCCGACCGAAAAATCGGGCCGGCCCTGCTGCATGATGCGGATACGATCGAGCGGTGTCATGACGACCGGACCATGGCATGAAGAAAAAGATGCCGCAATTTTTCAGCCATTAATGTAGCACCCGCATCTCGCACGCATCTCGGTTCGTGCGAATAATCTGCGTTTAAAGTGCGTTTAAAGTGTCGATAAATTGCCGGCAGTTCAACTTGCACCCCCACCCCTCACCGCTTCGCGCTAAGTGCTTAGCACCCTCTCCCCGAAAGGGGAGAGGGTTGGGGTGAGGGTTCGGAACCATACGCACTGCGGCACGTGGAATCCGCCAAGCCTAATTCGACGCCATCGGCCTCAGTCGCCGGAGCTGGCCGCGGATCTCGCCTTTCTCGTTCTTCCTGGTCGCGATCTGGATATAGAAGCGATCGGTCACGAGATAGCGTAGTTGGCCATCGTTGATGACGGTTTCGCCGGTGACGGGGCTCGCGAGCCCCTTGCCGCCAAGATCGATCAAGACACCCGCCTCGCCGCCCGGCGTCTGCGGGCCATGGATGGCCACCTTGGTGGCCGGACTGGTCAGCTTGTCGTAGGTGACTTTCCACGACAGCGTCATGGTCTCGCGTTCAAGCGAGAAATCGGCGCGGCCGACGCCGGGGGTATCGACTGTCCAGCTCATCTCATCGGCATTGAGATCGGTCGTCCACTTGATCGGCGGACCGGTCAGGCTGGGGTCCGGGAACTGGTTCTTGAAGCCGGCCCCATGTTCGGCGACAGCCGCAGCGGATGCCACGACGGCCACAGCGAGAGAGACGAGGGTCAGTCGGTGACGCATCGATGCCTCAGAACTTGTAGAGTGCTTTGACGCCGAACTCCCGCTTGCGCGGCAGTGCGAGGCGGATTTCGTTTTCGATCGAGCCGCCGGTCGAGCTGGACGAATCGGCGCCGTACTCGCCCTGGCTGAATTCGCGCTGGTCGAGAACATTCAGCACATACGCTTCAAGTGTCAGCGTATCGCGCTGGATGCCGAGATGGAGATCGAAGATCTCCGACGGCGGCAACCAGGCAAGATTGGTGCCGTCGATGTAATACTTGCCGCGAT
>VGEM01000016.1 GCA_016869315.1 Alphaproteobacteria bacterium
TGAGCCCGGCGTTCCGGATTTCTTCGAGGTAGATGGCGTCGGCCTTGCGCAGGATATCCAATTTTTCCCGCGTGATCTCCTGGCCCGGCACCCGAATGGCGAGGCCCGGCCCCGGGAACGGGTGGCGGCCGACCATTTCGTCGGGGAGACCCAGTTCGCGACCCAAGGCGCGGACTTCGTCCTTGAACAGCTCGCGCAGCGGTTCGACCAGCTTCATATTCATCCGTGCCGGCAGGCCGCCGACGTTGTGATGCGACTTGATGGTGACGCTGGGGCCGCCGTGAAATGAAACGCTCTCGATCACGTCGGGATAGAGCGTGCCTTGGGCGAGGAAGTCCGCGCCGCCGATTTTCTTGGCTTCTTCCTCGAACACGTCGATGAAGGTCGCGCCGATGATCTTGCGCTTTTTCTCGGGGTCGATCTGGCCGGCAAGCTTGCCCAGGAACAGGTCGCTGGCGTCGCGGTGGACGAGATGAATGTTGAAGCGGTCGCGGAACACCCTGACCACCTGCTCCACCTCGCCCTGGCGCATCAGGCCGTGATCGACCAGTACGCAGGTGAGCTGCTCGCCGATCGCTTCGTGGATGAGCGCCGCCACCACCGATGAATCGACGCCGCCCGAGAGCCCGCAGATGACGCGACCACCACTTTTTCCTTGGCCCACCTGTTTGCGGATGGCGGCGATGGCCTGGGCGCGGAAGGCGGCCATGGTCCAGTCGCCCCGGCAGCCGCAGATATCGTGGGCGAACTTGGCGAGCAGCGCCGCGCCGCGCGGGGTGTGCACCACCTCGGGGTGGAACTGCACGGCGTAGAATCGCCGGGCGTCGTCGGCGATGGCGGCAAAGGGCGCGCCGTCGCTGATGGCGCAAACCTTGAAGCCCTTCGGCAGCTCGACCACGCGATCGCCGTGGCTCATCCACACCTGATCACGGCTGCCCTTGGGCCACAGGTCCTGGAATAGGTCACAAGAATCCGTGACGTTGATATGCGCGCGGCCGAATTCGCGATGGTCCGAGCCTTCGACCCGGCCGCCCAACTGCGCCACCATGGTCTGCTGGCCATAGCAGATGCCAAGCACCGGCAGGCCTTTGGTGAAGGTCGCGTCGGGCGCCTTGGGGGTGCCGATGTCGGTGACCGACGCCGGCCCGCCCGAGAGGATGATCCCCTTTGGCGCGAAGGCTGAGATCGACTGCTCGGTCACTTTGTTGAATGGGTGGATTTCGCAGTAGACGCCGGCCTCGCGCACGCGCCGGGCAATGAGCTGCGTCACCTGCGAGCCGAAGTCGATGATCAGAATGCGGTCGGACATAGGTCTCTCTTATGAAACTCTCTCGAGAATCGCCACGAAAAAACCGTCGGTGCCGTTGCGGGCCGGGGTCAGGGTGAGGAAATCCGAACCGCACGCGGGCGGCGGCGTGCCTAACGCTTCGGGCCAGACCGTGGACCACGGCACCGGCTTGAACCGTGCGTCGGCGGCCAGAAACGCCCGCACCTGCTGCTCGTTTTCTTCGGGCAACAACGAGCAGGTGGCATAGATCAACCGCCCGCCCTTCTTCACCAGCGGCGCCGCCTGGCTAAGCACCTTGGCCTGGATGACTTTGAGCCGTTCGATGTCCTCGGCCGAGAGGCGCCAGCGCGCGTCGGGATTCCGGCGCCACGATCCGATCCCGGAACACGGCGCGTCCACCAGCACGCGATTGAACACGCCGGCCTGCCGCTTGAGCCACTTGTCGTGCTCGCCTTCAAGAATGCGTAATGTGGCGTTGTGCACGCCGGCCCGGCGGAGGCGGGTCTTGGAGCGCACCAGGCGGCCGGTGGCGACGTCGCAGGCGACGATGCGGCCCTTGTTGTTCATCAGCGCGGCCAGGGCCAGCGTCTTGCCGCCGGCGCCGGCGCAGAGGTCGAGCACCGCATCGCCCGGCTTTGGCCAAACCAAGCTTGCGCAAATTTGCGAGGCTTCGTCCTGGACTTCAAACCAGCCGTCGCGAAAAGCCTCGTGCGAGCCGAGGTTGAGGCGCGCCGACACCCGGAGGCCGAAGGGTGATAGCGGCGTTGTCTTGGGCTCGTGGCCCTGATCGGCGAGTAGCTTGAACACCTGCTCGCGCGTCGCCTTGAGCGTGTTGGCGCGAAGATCGAGCGCCGCTTCGGCACCGAGCGCCGCGATCTCGGTGTCGGCCGCGGCGCCAAACGCGGCGTCGAGCTTGGCAAGCAGCCAGTGCGGACATTCGAGCCGCGCGTGACGCGGCATCGCGGCTGAGACGGCGCGCTCCTGGACCTTGGCCGCCATCCGCCGCTCGTTGGCCGACAGCGGCGGCGCGCCATACTTGGCGCCCGAAAACATCCCGGCGGCGGCATCGACCGAGCGATGCTCGTTGGCGACGACGTCGGCCAGCACCAGCAGCCGGCCGCTGGGGTCGTCGGCGCCGAGCGCCCACGTCAGCCGCGCGCGTTGGCGCTGGATGCGCCAGGCCTGGTTCGAGATCGCGCGCCGATCCTTGGCGCCGACAAAGCGCCGCCCGCGAAAGAACGCCAGCACCTCGCCGTCGGCGGGACGCGGCGATCGCAGGATGGCATCGATCAGATCAATGACGGTTTGCAGACGCGCGGCAGGTGTCATTTAGCGCCAGGGCGGGAAGATGTTGAGCGGTGGAAATACCTGGATGTCATTCCGCGGCTTGTCTGCGGCATGACGATCGGGTGGAGCGGAAAATCAGAACGAGACTTCAATGTTCCGGTAGATCTCACGTCGTGCTGACGCGATAGTTCGGCGGTTCGCGGGTCACCATCACGTCATGCACATGGCTTTCGCGCATGCCGGCGCCGGTGATGCGGCGGAAGGTGCAGTTCTTCTGCATGGCGGCGATGGTGGCGTTGCCTGTGTAACCCATCGACGACTTGAGCCCGCCGATCAGCTGATGCACCACGCCTGAAACCGGGCCCTTGTAGGGAACGCGGCCTTCGACGCCTTCCGGCACCAGCTTCATGTTGTCGCGGACTTCCTCCTGGAAGTAGCGATCGGCCGAGCCGCGCGCCATGGCGCCCAAGGATCCCATGCCGCGATAGTCCTTGTAGGTGCGGCCCTGATAGAGAACTACCTCGCCCGGGCTTTCGTCGGTGCCGGCGAGCAGCGAGCCGATCATCACCGTGTCGGCGCCCGCGGCGATGGCTTTGGCAATGTCGCCCGAGCTTTTGATGCCGCCATCGGCAATCACGGGCACGCCCTGCTTCTTGGCCGCCGCGGCGACTTCCATCACCGCGCTCAACTGCGGCACGCCGACGCCCGCGACAATGCGCGTGGTGCAGATCGAGCCCGGCCCGATGCCGACCTTGACCGCGTCGGCGCCGGCGTCGATCAGCGCCTTGGCCGCGTCGGGGGTGGCGATGTTGCCGGCGATGACTTGCGTATAGTTCGAGATCCGCTTGATCCGGTTGACGGCTTCGATCACGCCCTGCGAGTGGCCGTGGGCGGTATCGACCACCACCACATCGACGCCCGCATCCAGCACCGCCTCGGCGCGCTTGATGCCGTCGGGGCCGACACCGGTGGCAGCCGCAACGCGCAGCCGGCCTTGCTCGTCCTTAGCGGCCAAGGGGTGTTCGCGGGCCTTGTCGATGTCCTTCACCGTCACCAGGCCGACGCACCGATAGTCCTTGTCGACGACCAGCAATTTCTCGATGCGAAACTCGTGCAGCAACCGAATCGCCTCGGCGCGCTCGACGTTCTCCGGCGCGGTGACCAGGCGTTCCTTGGTCATCAGCTCGGAGACTCTGCGGCGACCGTCGGTCTCGAAGCGCATGTCGCGATTGGTCAGGATTCCGACCAACCGGCCCGAGCCCGGCTCGACCACCGGAATGCCCGAAATCTTGAACAGCTCGCGAATGCGGAGCGCGTCGGCGAGCGTTTGATCGGGGTGGATGGTGATCGGGTTCACCACCATGCCCGACTCGAACTTCTTCACCCGGCGCACTTCCTGCGCCTGAAGTTCGATGGAAAGGTTTTTGTGAACCACGCCGATGCCGCCCAACTGCGCCATGGCGATGGCGAGGCCCGACTCGGTGACGGTATCCATTGCTGCCGACATCAGCGGAATATTGATCGAGACCGACTTGGTCAGGCGCGTCGAGGTATTGGCGGTGGCAGGAAGGACGGCGGAGGCCGCGGGCACAAGGAGGACGTCGTCAAACGTCAGGGCTTCGGCGATCTCCATGGCACCTCTCGGTTTCCGACCTCGGTCGGGCTGGAAAAAAGGTGCGAGGGCTTATGACATGCTTATCCGGGAGGTGCAAGGGCGCGACGCGATGCGTCTCAGCCCGACTTGAACCCGGTGGCGATCAAATAAACTTCAGCCGACTCCTTGCGACTGGCCGGCGGTTTGGCGTGCTTCACCTGGGTCGAGCGCGCCTTGATTGCCTTTAGCAGCGTGCCCTCGGTGCCGCCTTGAAAAACCTTGCACACGAAGGCGCCGCCCGGCGCCAGCACATCCTCGGCAAAGGCCCACGCCGCCTCGGCCAGCGCCATGATGCGAATGTGATCGGTGCCGGCATGACCCGTGGTGGGCGCCGCCATGTCGCTCAAAACCACATCGGCCTTGCCGCCAAGAGCCGCCTTCAACTTTTCGGGCGCGGCCGGATCGAGAAAATCCAGCGTCAGACAGTCGGCGCCCGCGATGTTGTCCCAGGGGTTGATGTCGATGCCAACCACACGACCACCGCCCGGCGCGCCTGCCTTGACGCGCTCAACGGCATACTGCGTCCAGCCGCCCGGCGCCGCGCCGAGATCGACCACCTTGTGCCCGGGTTTCAGCAGACGAAAGCGCTCGTCGAGTTCGGCCAGCTTGAACGCCGCCCGCGAGCGATAGCCTTCGGCCTTGGCGCGGCGGACGTAGGGATCGTTGAGCTGGCGCTGCAGCCAGCGGTTCGACGACGCCGTGCGTCCCCGCGCCGTCTTGACCCGCTGCTTGAGACCGCGACCGCCATCGCCCCGGGTTGACATCGCGGCCTAGGCCCGCGCCGCCACGTGCACGGCAGCGGGATGGATCATCTCCATCAGCAGTCCCTCGCGCAGGCCCCGATCGGCGATGCGCAGCTTGCCGACCGGCCAGGTGCGGCAGATCGCTTCCAGGATCGCGCAGCCGGCGAGCACCAGATCGGCACGCTGCCAGCCGATGCAGGGCTCGGCGGCGCGCTGATGCAACGACATCTTGCAGAGGCGGCGGCTGTAACCGAGCAGCGAATCGAAATCGACGGTGAGGCCATCGACGGCGGTGCGTTCATAGCGCGGCAGATTGAGGTGCAAACCGCCGAGCGTCGTGACGGTGCCCGACGTGCCGATCATTTGCACGTGGCCGTCGGCGATCTTATCGAGCACGCGGTACTGTGCCTCGAACGGCGCCAGCAGGCGCATGGCGTGTTCAGCCACCGCCTCGAACGTCTTCTCGCACAGATCGCCGCCGCCACAATCCTCGGCCACGGTCACGACGCCCAACGGCATCGACACGCAGCCCTCGACGTGCAGCGAGCGCGCCTCGTCGAACCGCACCAGCAGCACTTCGGTCGAGCCGCCGCCGATATCGAACATCACGGCGTAAGGGATGGCGGGGTCGAGCAGCGCCGAGCAGCCTTTCAGGGCCAGCGTCGCTTCTTCCTCGAACGATATGATCTCGAGGTCGATCCCGGTTTCGCGCGACACCCGATCCAGAAACTCGCCGCCGTTGCTGGCGCGCCGGCAGGCCTCGGTCGCGACATGGCGCGAACCCGTGATCGGGCGGCGATTGAGCTTGTCGGCACAGCGCTTCAGCGCGTCGACGGTGCGATCCATGGCATCGGACGCCAGCCGGCCGGTCGAGGTCAGCCCCTCGCCCAGACGGGTGACACGCGAGAAACTGTCGACCACCTGAAAGCTGCCGCCGTTCGGACGCGCCATCAGCATCCGGCAGTTGTTGGTGCCGAGATCGAGTGCGGCAAAAACGCGCCGATCACCCGCGTCTGCGCCGGCCGAAAAACCGGACATGAACCCAATTCCCTTTTCACAACCGCGGCGCAGCCGTGACGGCGCGGACCGGCGGTGTTGAAACTTCACAAGCATGTTAGGCGTCGGGGGCGGCGAGTACAACCGACGCCGTGGCCGGTTCAACAAAGAAATCCCCGGATGTGGCCGGCGATTTCGCCGGCATGCAGGTCGAGCATGCCCTGCGCCATGTAGGGCAGCACCACGATCCGCCCGTCTTTCAACAGCGGCCGCGCGCGTTCGGTCTTGGCGCCCTGGGGATCATCGGTACGAAACACCAGGATCGGTTGGGCGATCTTGGGCAGGTGTTCGGCGAAGTCGTAGTTGAACGCTGCCCGATGACCCCACCACGAATTCGGCCCGCCGCGCTGAATTTCGGCGAAGTGACGGACAAACAGATCGAGCGGGTATCCAGCCGGCGCGCCGCGCCTCAGGTGCGCCCACCACTTCAGCAAGTGGCCGGCGTCCCAATCGTAGACATCCGGCGCATAGGTTGCGCGCTCAGCGGCCAGCTCCTTTGCCGTATAGATCGGCGCGCCGAACAAGACCAGGCGGCGGATCTGGCGGGGCCGCTGCAGCGCCAGCGCCGCCGCCGCCTTGGCGCCGGTGAAATATCCCATCGCGTCGACCGGACCGGTCAATCCCAGAGCATCGATCACGGCGCCATGGCACCGCGCATAATCGTCGATTTCGAGCGGCATCGGCGGCGGATCGGATTCGCCGAAGCCCGGCGTGTCGGCGGCGGCGACGACGCGGTCGGATCCGAGCAGCGGCATCAGCGCAGCCATGGCGACGCCTGAGGATGGGCTTTGATGGATCAGGACCAGAGGCGGCTGCGTCGCCGTCGCCGGCCGCACGCTGCGCACATGAATTTGCCCGTAGGGCCCGTCGACAAACTGACGGCGAACGACGCTCATGACGGCGCGGTCTTGGCGCGGCTTTCCCGAACAAAGCACCACGCCTGCCACACGATGAAGAGAAGCAGCACCCAGACGCAGATGTAGACCGCGACGTAGCCGAACTGCTCGGCAAGCGCGCCCGAGATTAGCGTTCCGGCGATCCGCCCGATCAGTTGGGTCGACGTCGACAGCCCCTGGATGGTGCCCTGATGGCCCTCGGGCGCGTGCTTCGACAGCACACTGGCCAGCACCGTGCCCCACACCGGGCTCGAGAACGACATGACCATCAGGCATGCGAATGCGTAGACGTTGTCCGACAACATGATGAACAGCGTCATCATCGCCAGATCGACGACGGTGGCGAACAACATGGTGCGTTCGTCGCCGATCCGCCGCGTCAGCGCCCCGACGACGACAAACGACGTGACCAGGAGACCGCAACTCAGAATGCCAGTGGCGAAACTTGCCGAGCTCGCATCCCAGCCGCGGGCCATGCCCCAGAACGGGAACACGAACTGTTCGGCGTTGAACTTGTAGCCGCTGGCGAAAATCATCAGCACCAGCAGCCAGACTGTAGGATTGCGCCAAATGGCGGCAAAGTCGGCCTTGGGCTTCGGCTTGCCGCCGGCGGCCGCACCGGACGATGCGTCTTTCATCAGCAACACCACAACCAGCGCCGCGACCATCGACAGCGCGCCGGCGACCAGACAGGGAAAGGTGTGATCGAACGCGGCGCCGGTTCCCGCCGAGGCCGTCAGCAGGCCGCCCAGGGTCGGGCCGATGGCGAGCCCGACCGCCATGGACCCGAGCACGCGGCCCATACCCTTGGCGCGCTCGGCCGGTGGCGTATTGAGCGCGATGTAGGCCAGCGCGATCGAATTCGAACCGTGGAACAGGCCTTGCAGACCGCGCGTCAGGTAAAGCGTCGCCATGGAATCGGCCATGGCGAAGGCAACGAACGACAAGCCCGTGCCGACCAGTGTGCAGGTCATCGCCGTGCGGCGGCCAAACTTGTCGGAGATGCGGCCCCACAGCGGGTTGCCGACGATGCCGACAATCGGCATCAGCGCGAACAGGATCGAGACCTCGAACGCCGAAGCGCCGTAGGCCTGGCCCATGAACGGCAGCATCGGCATGACGAGGCTGATCGGAATCGCGTTGATCATGACGGCAAGCAACACGACCGGCATCGGCGAACCTTGGATAAAATCGAGGAAATTCAGGGCCGCCGATAGTATCGCGCCGCTCGCGTTCGGCAAGGCCCCGGCCTTGCAAAGGCCGCGTTTTTGCGAGACATATCGATCGGCATCCACCGCTTGGTGGGGGATCGTCTAATGGTAGGACCGCGGACTCTGACTCCGCTAGTCTAGGTTCGAATCCTAGTCCCCCAGCCACCTTGAATTTCGCCCCGCGAAATTCAAGGTGCCCCGGACAAACCACGGCGAAGCCGGGGCGCGATCCGGGGCCCAGGGTTTCAGACACCAGGCACGTTCCGGTCCCTGGATGCCCGTTACAAGCATCAGCAAGACGGTGGCGGTGCGGGTGACAGGCATCACGTCAGCGCGCTTGCGGAATTGTTTCGCAACAATTCGAATTCGACGGGGGCCATCTTTCGCGCGAAACGTGACACCATTCAGTCGGAGTGTTCCCACGCCTGATCAATGGGTTCCTCGGGCTGTGGGAGGGAACCACGGCTGGAAGCGATTTCACGAGTCGTCCCTTCACGTATTCGTCGCCTAAGCGCCGATCGGCAGGGTCATGCCCAGCATCCGGCCCAACGACAAGGCCGGCGTGAGCATCATGCCCGGCACGAAGGCCGGACCCAGGGTGGCGCCGCGCCGCGAGGCAAAAATCGCGGCGGGCAAACCCGCGGTGCCGGCGCCGATGACAATGTAATCCCACATCGTTTGCGCCGCTGACTGTGCCTGTGCGGCAAGCGCCGTCGGCGTCAGCGCGGCGGACATCGACGTTCCCAGAAAATTTCGACGTTTCATCTTCAGACCACGCGCGAAAGAAATTTGGCGGCCAATCTCCGCGGCGAATAGCCAATTGCCCTACACCAAGGCCAGTCAGTAAGGGAACGCTCATCGCGGTCCTTTGCAATGCCTCATTTCGGGCCTTCAAGATAGCGATTGTCTTTTCAGCCGGCTGCGAAGGCAGGTCGGTCTTGGTTTATCGCCGAATTGGAGGTTATGCTGGCGGTTCAGCGGGAGCGTCAGTTCATGTCAACCAGCCGAATGCAAGACTGTCTCGCCGCAGCAGCGAAAGTGACCGCCGTTGCATTGGTGTCGTCGGCCTTGGTGTCATCGGCGCTGTCCGCCGACCCGGACACGCCACGAATAGCGTTCCAGGACTGTGCGACCTGCCCGCGCATGGTGGTCGTACCCCCGGGCAGTTTTGCGATGGGGTTCGATGGCGGTGAGGAGGGGCGCTATGAGGGTCCGGTCCGCGCTGTTGCAATAGATTACGAATTTGCTCTGGGCCGGACAGAAGTGACCCAGGCCCAGTTTCGACGATTTGTCGAGGCAACCGGACATCAGACCGCGACCGGATGTGCCATTTGGAACGGAGAAAAGTGGCATCACACGCCCGGTAAAGACTGGCGCGACCCGGGTTATGGCCGCGCACCCGCGGATGATGAGCCCGTCGTGTGCCTGACGTGGACCGACGCCGCGGCCTACGTGGGCTGGCTGGCGGAAACGACTGGGCTGCCTTACCGGCTCCCGACTGAGGCCGAATGGGAATATGCGGCGCGGGCAGGCACCACCGGCGAATATTCCTGGGGTGAGGTTGCCGAGAACGGTTGCCGTTTCGCCAATATCTATGATCGTTCGGCCACAGAAAGGCGCCCTTATCAGCGCGTGAATTGCGACGACCGCTTTGAAGGTGTCGCGCCCGTTACCTCGCTCGACCCCAACCCCTTTGGTCTCTACGACATGACGGGCAACGTTTGGGAATGGGTGCAAGACTGCTACGTCGTGCCCATTCCGCCGCGCCCAACCGATGGCAGCCCTGTCCAGGTCGAGGGCCCGTGCGACCGCCGCGTCACGAAAGGCGGGGGCTGGTCTTCCAGCCTGTTTTGGCAGCGTCCGACGTTTAGAGGCCGCGATCCCGAAAACCGCATCAGCAGCATCTTTGGGTTCCGCGTTGCGCGTGATCTCAGCGCGGACAAGTGAGGACAGAGGATGGGGCGATTCGGAGCGTTGCCCGATCACTAAATCGGCCCGGTCTTCGGTTTGATATTCGGGTTCAGGTGGAAGAAGTTGGTCGGGTCGACCTTGGTCTTGATGTCGACGAGGCGCGCCAGGTTGCCGCGGAAGGCCTCGCGGACGCGTTCTTCGGGGTCGTCGAAGACTTCGTTGATGTAGAAGCCGCCGGTGCTCATCGGTTCGATCATCGCCCACAGCTCGCGGACATGGTTCTGGCCGGCGGCCGGATTTTGTCCGGCCGACCAGTTGGTCGCGACGGCGCACTGGTAGATGCCGTCGCGATCGAAGTCGACGGCCAGATCGGGTCGGGCCGCGTCATCCAAGTGCTGGCGTGCTTGGTCGCTGTCCGCGGCGCACCGAAGTATCTGCGATCTGACAATGGGCCGGAATTCATAGCGCGGGCGCTGCTCAAGTGGATCACGGCCCACGGCATCGGCACCGCGCTAATCGATCCCGGCAAGCCCTGGCAGAACGGTGTCGGCGAGAGCTTCAACGGCAAGTTCCGCGACGAGTGCCTGAACCTCGAATGGTTCCGCTCGCGCGCCGAGGCCAAAGTGGTCATCGAGCAATGGCGGCGCCACTACAACGAGGTTCGCTCGCACTCCAGTCTCGGCTACCTGACGCCGGCAGAGTTCGTCGCCAAAATCAACGCAGCGCCCAACGATGCAACGGGCCAGGGCGCTGCGATTGCTGGGGCCTCCGCGCCCTGGCCCGTTGCACCACCGATCCAGACAGGATCAAATCGGGAACGGGCTCACCCTTGAAACGGATGGAGCTCGGGGCTCAGGTCAGACTCCGAAAGATTTTGCACCCTCAGTCTTGAGATCTCCGCCATCCCCACACCCACGCAACGCCTAAAGTTCCAGCGGGCGGCGGCGCATTGTGGCTTGCTCGAATGCGTACGCAATCTCGATGAGCCGCGCGTCGGTGCAGGCGGCGCCGGCAAAGGTGATGCCCATTGGCATCGGCTTCGGTTCGAAACCCGCGGGCCAGTCGCCGCCGTTGGCGACCAGGCCGAAGGGCACGGTGATCGCTGGATAGCCAGGCTTCGACAACAGATTGACGCCACGGCTGCCGATCAAAACGAAGGCAGCGAGCTTGTGCTCTTTGGCGACGGCGTCAAAGCCTTCGGGGCCGACGAGACGCAGGTCGCGGGCGCGGTCGGTGTCGTAGCGGGCCTTGTCGGTGACGAGATCGGGCTCGTCGGCGAGGTCGATCTGGCCCTGGCCGTATTTCATCGCGCCGGCGGCTTCGTGGGTTTTATTCCACTGACGCAGCTCGGTGAGAGTCTTCACCGGCGCGGCTGTCCCCAAACTCGCCAGCCAGGCATTGAAGTCGCGCTTCATGCCGTACTTGATCGTATAGGAACAATGATCGTCCTTGCCGCGAAAGCCGCCGGGGCCGAAGCAGCGCTCCCAGGCGACGATATTGCGGGTGTGGTCCTGGGTCGTCACCGTCGGGATGTCGGCGGGATCGACGATGATGGCGCCTTCGGCCTTCAAGACGGCGATGGCGTCCTTGAGCATGGCGGTCTGATCGGCCGGGCCGCCGCCTTCCGGCTTTTCGCGACCCGGCAGCCGGTACGGTTCCACGAACCAGGCCCGCGGCACGCCGAGCCGGGCCCCCTTCAAGCCGTCGGCCTTCAGATAAGCGGTGTAGTCGCGGCCCGGCGGGGGCGCGCACCGTTTGGTCTCGGGGTCGTTGGCATCGGGGGCTGCGCCTTCGAGCGCGCCCAAAAGGATCGCCGCATCGGTAACGGTGCGGACGAGCGGCCCGGGACGGTCCTGATCGGCAGTGATGGGCACCACGCCGTGGCGGCTCACGCGTCCCCGCGTCGGCGAGAGACCGACAAGCATATTGAAGGACGCGGGGCCGATGACGGAGACGGAGGTCTCGGTGCCGACACTGGCCGCCCAGAAATTGGCGGCGGTGCCGGCGCCGGAGGAGGAACTGCCGGTGGGCATGGCGCCGCGTCCGTCGCCGGTCGGGCGGGGATCGCGGCGCGGGTCGTAGGGATTGAAGGAAAAACCGCCGACGGCCGAATAATTGTTGGGCGCGTCGAAGGCCATCCAATTGGCAAGCTCGGTCAAGACGGTCTTGGCGATGATGATGGCGCCGGCGTCGCGGAGGTTCCGGGTCAACGTCGCCTCGTAAGGCGGACGCAAATCGGCGAACGCCAGCGCCCCGGCGGTGGTGGGCATGCCGTCGGCGTGGATGTTGTCCTTGAGCGCGATCGGGATGCCGTGCAGCGGCCCCCTCACCTTCCCCGCGGCGCGTTCAGCGTCCAGCGCTTCGGCCTCGGCGAGGGCGGCGGCGTTGACGCCGAGGACGGCGTTGATGCGGCCTTCGTAGAAGGCGATGCGAACCAGGTATTGGGTGACGAGCTCGCGCGATGTAAGGCGGCCGTCGCGCATGGCGGCCTGCATCTCGGGGATTGTCGCCTCAACCACAGAAAACGCGGCGGCGGCGGCGGGGAGGAAGGCGACGAGCGCGGCGGAAATCAGAGTCATTCGTTTCATGGTGCCCTCGCGATTGCGACCTAGGTGTTCATGCCGGCGACATCGAAAAACCTGCCGCTTTCCTCAAAATGAGAGTAACGCCCTGATCATGCCTGGAGACAAGACAAATTGGCGTGGTGGCTGCCGGTCGCGATGGCACCCCATAGCCGCACCGAGGGCCAGGCGACGGCGGGGCGACGGCGCGGCGACGCTGAGCGACGGCAGAAGCCCAAGGCCTATCCTTCCTGATTGAGCCGGGCGACACTGCGCCCATGCGCGCATTCCTCATGGCTGGTCTGTTCTTGCTTGCCGCCGGCCCGGCGGCCGGTGAGAAAGTATTCCGCTACGGCATGGCCGATTTGCCCGTGAGCCGCGGCAATCCCTACACCATGTATCAGCCGTCCGGCACGATGATCTGGTCGGCGATCTTCGACGCTTTGACCGTGCTGGGCGAACGGGGCGCGATCGAGCCGGCGCTCGCGACATCGTGGGAAATGGAAACACCGACGCAATGGCGTTTCAATCTCCGCCGTGGTGTCACGTTTTCCAACGACGAGCTGTTCGATGCTGACGCTGTCGTTGCCACCTTTGCTTGGCTCGCCACGCCGGCCGGACGCACGACACAGGTCGGCGCCGAGTTCGCGAACGTCGCGGGCGTCGACGCCGTCGATTCTGGAACTGTGGCGTTCCGGCTGACGCGGCCCGATGCCATTTTCCCGCGCCGGGTGTCGATCGCGGCGATCGTCGCACCACGCGCATGGTCACGCCTTGGCCCGGAAGGCTTCGCCGATGCGCCGGCCGGCACCGGAGCTTTTCAGGCCGCTCACTGGCCGCGTGACGGCGGCCGGGCTGAGCTGGTCGCGCATCGCGACGCTTGGCAGCCGCCGCGCCTCGATCGGGTGGCCGTCGTGCGCAGCGCCGATAGCAACGCGCGACTGCAGGCGCTGCTATCGGGCCAACTCGACCTGATCGAGAGTTTGCCTTTCGACGATATCGAGACCGTGACCGCGCGCGGCCTGAAGATCACGTCATCACCGGTGTCGCAAGTCATGGCGCTTGCACTGATCTCCCATCAGCGGCCCGACAGCCCGCTGGCGGATGCGCGTGTGCGCCGCGCCTTGAACCATGCCATCGACCGGGCCGCGATCAGCGCCGCGCTCACCGCCGGCCTCACCCGACCCGCAGGCCAGGGCGCGACACCGCTGCTGTCAGGTTATAACCCGGAGGTCACGCCCTATACCTACGACCCCGCAAAAGCGCGGATGCTGCTGGCCGACGCGGGATATCCGAATGGATTTGAGATGGCCGCCGAAATCGTCGGCGGCGGCTTCATGTCGGGCGACGTGGCGATCTATACGCGGGCTGTCGCCGATCTGGCCGCGGTTGGCGTTAAGGCCGAGTTGCGCACGACCACGCTCGCCTCGTACACGGAGCGAATGTTGGCGGGTCGCTTCGAAGGGGTCGATGCGTTCGGTCTTTCGTGGAACGGCGCGCCATACAACGACGCGCTGTCGGGCATCATCCGCTATAGCTGCCGTTCGCCGAGCGTTTTTCATTGTGATCCGGCGATCGAGCCGCTGATCGAGGCCGCTGACACGGCCCCCGACATGGCCACACGCGACCAGCATCTGCGCGCGCTCGCCGCCACGATGCACGACGCCGCTCCGTCGATCTTTCTGGTCGAACAGGCGGACGTGGTCGGGCATGTCGCGAACCTGATCAACGTCCGGCGGCGCAACCGAAATCTCATATTCGATCAGCTCGATTTCACGGCCGCGCGGTGAATTTCAGCGTCATGCGGTCCGACTCGCCGATCGCCTCGTACTTGGCGCGGTCGAGGTCTCGCAACACCAGCGATGGCGGCAAAGTCCATACGCCCTTGGGATGATCCTTGGTGTCGCGCGGGTTGGCGCCGATCTCGGATGCGGCCTGCAACGCAAATCCACGCGCCTCGATCATCGCGACGGCGTGATCCTGATTGACGTAGCCGCTTCGCCCGTTGGCGTCATTTGGCGTGTCGGGCCTGCCCCGATGTTCGACGATGCCGAGAATCCCCTCTGGTTTCAGGCTCCGCCGAAACGCGGCCATCGTCGCGTCGAAGTAGTCCGGGAACCACAGCCAATTATGAAGATTGAGGAACGTGAGGATCGCGTCGCAGCTTGCAGGCGGCGCGATGTCGTATCGGCCGCGCGCGAGGTAGCTGATCGCGGCGTCGCCATACAATTCCGGCGCGGACCGAATCTTGTCGGCGATCAGGTGCGACTGAGAGCGGCATAATTCGTCCTTATGATCTGGCGGAAAATTGACGACGATCAGCTTGCCGCGCGGCTTCAACAGCGGGCCGAGAATTTCGGTCCAGTAGCCCGTAGTCGGCCAGATCTCGGCGACCGTCATGGTCTCGGTGATCCCGAAGAACGCCAACGTCTCCAGCGGCCGGCGCGCCGCGTCGCGGGCGACGAACGCGGCGCTGCGATGACGACCCTTGATCGCGGCCGCGATCGCCTCTTGGTTCATGTCGGGGAAGGCGGCTAGGTCCTTGGCCGAATATTCGGATTAAGATGGAAGAAGTTGGTGGGATCGACCTTGGTCTTGATATCGACCAGCCGCGCGAAGTTGCCGCGATACGCCTTGCGGACGCGGTCCTCGGGGTCGTCAAACACTTCGTTGACGTAAAATCCGCCGGTGCTCATCGGGTCGATCATCGCCCACAGCTCGCGGACATGGTTCTGGCCGGCGGTCGGATCCTGTCCGGCCTCCCAACTGGTCGCCACCGCGCACTGATAGATGCCGTCGCGATCGGCGAACGCGGTCGCGGTTTCGGCGACCTTGGCGATCACGCCGCCCTGCATGCCGATGCTGATCGACGTGCGCGGCGTTTTGGCGCGGGTCACGTAGTCCAGCACCATGTCGACGAGATTGGGATCGAGTTGTCGCAAGTAGGTATAGCGGCTGTAGCCGAAGCTGTCCGAGTGGATTCCGCCATCGGCGGCCGACTGTAGCGTCACGTAGTCCATCTGATCGATGCGCGTGGCGATCGGCGCGCCCAGCGCGGCGACCGCCTTGAAGGCCGCCTCGCCGGCCTGTTTGGCTCCAAGGAACGTGCCCGAGATCGAACAGGTGTGCTCGCCGCGATCCGACGTGCGCAAGCCGCCGTTCGCCGTCAGTTCAAGCGGCGCGCTTGCCGACAATTCAGCATAAACTTTATACAGGTCTTTCGCCTTGCTTCCTGGGTATGTGTACGACAGCGACGTGATAACGCCGTCGTACTCGTGCAGCCGGAATTCGAAGTCGGTGACGATGCCGAAGTTGCCGCCGCCACCGCGCACCGCCCAATGTAGGTCGGGATTCTCGGTGGCGTTGGCGCGCACGATGCTGCCGTCGGCCAGCACCATTTCGACGCCCACGTTATTGTCGATGGTAAGGCCGAATTTGCGGCCCAAGCGCCCCTGCCCGCCGCCCGTGGCGAGCCCGCCGACGCCGGTGTGAGAGACAACCCCGGCGGTGGTCGCAAGTTTGTGCGGCTGCGTGGCGCGATCGAGATTGCCGAGCAGCGCCCCGCCCGCGACATGCGCCGTCTTCCTGGCCGGGTCTACGGTCACGCCGTTGAAAGGCTTGAGGTCGATCACCAGGCCGTCGTCCACCGTGGAGTGGCCGGCATAACTGTGACCGCCACAACGGACCGCCGTCAAAATATCGTGTGCGCGGGCGAACTGGACGGCGGCCTGCACGTCCTTGGTCGAGGTCACTTTGACAAGCAGTGCCGGCTTTTTGTCGAACGACGGGCTCCATACCCGCCGCTCGTAATCGTAGTTGGCAGCCGACGGCAGGATCACCGTGCCCTTGATGCTTTTCTGCAGTTCGGCGATGTGCGCATCCGTCAACGAGATCTTGGCGCCGGACTTGTTGACTGCGGCCCGCGCGGACGCGGGGGACATGGCCGAGGCCGAGGCCGCCGCGACGGCGAAGCCGCCACGCAGCAACGCACGGCGGTCAAAACGCGACGATGTGATATTCAACGCATGGCCCATAAAGACTGTTTCCTTGATGTCGGACTTGAACGATCAGTGACAAAGAATCAGAGTGATGCTCAGAAACGAGAGGCCCCCGGTTTGATCCGAGGGCCTATCTTCATTCATGCGTTGTATTCCACCAGTTCGTACCGGCCAAAGCCGGTCTTGTTGTTGAGATAGCCCCGCACCTCGCCGCGGACGAAGGTGTAATCGGGGTGCGTGACCCACATGTCTTGGCTGCGAACGTTGCCGCTCGGGTGGCGCCGGTCTTGGCTCGGCCAATGATAATGATGCGCTTCGAACGTGCCGGCCGATGTCTTCACGGTCTCGATGCCCTTGTATTCGGTCACGCTTTCGCCGCTCGAGACGCTGATAAACGGTCCGGTGCTGCCGTCGAGCGTCGGCGAGGTCGAAAGGCCACCCGTCCGTTTTTGAATTTTCTCGGGCTTCGAGTGATCGAAGGTATGGGTGCCGATGGCATCGACCACCAGCGGGTGCGAGCCCAGGTGCACAGCCGGTACGTCCAATGGCACGACCTGGCTGACCCGGCCCATGGTGACGTTGAACACTTCGCACTCGGCCTGCTTGTCGGTGACGCGGACCCAACCGGTGCCGACGAATTTGCCCCTCACGGTCACGCGCACGAAGCAGTCGAGCGGGCGAAACTTATCGGTCATGGTGTAAATGACATCGCGCTCGACGCGGCCGTCGTCGATCTCGGTGTAGGCGCGCACGGTGATTTGGCCGTCTTCGCGGAAGCTGTAACTGAACCACTCTCGGCCACGTTCGTTATTCTCATCGCCGATGTAGAGCATCTTTCCGGTGATGTTGCGCGCCAGCGGATTTTTCTTGGCGAACGTCTTGGGGGGCGTCCCCGGCGTGTAGTCGGATTGGGCATAGACACTGCGTGCTCCGCCGCCGGCGGCAGCCAAAGCGGTCGCGGCGGTCAAGATAGAACGACGATCCAATTTCATCACGAAATCCCTCCCTGATGGACTGTTGGCGATAGCGATCAACGATATCAGGCCGGAATGACTTCGAGCAATTCGCCGAACACGACACGGATGTAAAATCCCCCTGTCGGCATGCGGCCCGGCAGGGGCAAGGCGCCCTCACCGAGTGTCTTGATCCGGCTGTCGGCGCACATTTTTTTGATCTTGGCATCAGCCTTGGCCTGCCTGGTCGGCATGCCGAGGCCCTGCGGTCCGCCGAGATCGGATCGCATGCCACCATTGCGGGCCAGCACTGCCACACCGTGCCGAGATTGGTGGGGTTGGAGCCGTTCAATGAACGAGATCCCATGATCCCGTGGACGTCTGCGGCCAAATCGGTTTGCCTCCGCGCGAAAGAGGCTGGCTCCGCCAGCCCGGACGCTTCACTATCGATGCATCACACTTCGGTCTGCGAGGAGATTGGTTGTGACGACGATTGATGCCGACGCCCATGTTTTCGAGAGCACCGCAACCTGGAGCCATATCTCGGCCCGAGATGCGGCCCATCGGCCGATCCTGATCACGACCGATGCGACCGATATCGAAAAGCTGAAAGGCGCCGACGCCAATACCAAAGCCCGGCCGGGCCGATGGCTGATCGGCCAGCAGGCGTATCACGCACTGACCATCGACGCGGCCGGATACCCCAAGGGTGCGCAGTCTGCCGCTGACCCCGACGCCCGCATCGCCCACATGGATCGCCTTGGTGTCGACATCCAAGTGATCTATCCGACCTTGTTCTTCGGCCTCATCACCGACTCGACCGACGCCGAACGGGCCCTGGTCGAGGCCTATCACCGATGGATGGCGGACGTGTGCAAGTCGCGGCAAGGGCGCCTCCGCTGGGTCGCACCGATTTCACCGAAGAACATCGATGCGTCTTGCGCACTGTTGGGCGCCGCGAAGGAGGCCGGCGCGGTCGGCATCCTGATCCCGACGATCGATCTCGATCAACACATCGGTTCGCGCCTTTACGATCCGATATATCGACTTGCCCAGGAACTCGATCTCCCAATTTGTATCCATCTTGGGCATGCCAGCGCGATCTACCGCCTGCTGCGCCCGGAGGGTGTGGCCAACGCAATGTATGTGACGGCGCCACTGACGATCGCCTGCGAGGCGGTCATCAAGATGGGGCTGGCGACTCGATTTCCGAAAATACGGTGGGGCTTCATCGAAGGCAGCGCGGCCTGGGTGCCCTACCTCTGTTATCGCGCGGTGACACAGTATGGCGCCATGGAGAGTTGGCGCGTTCGCGCCGCCGAAGTGCTGGCCAGGAACAATATCTATGTCAGTTGCGAGGCCTACGAAGATTTCGCGTCGTACGCGGCCTATGGTGGCGACAATTATCTGATGATTGGCACGGATTACGGTCACACCGATCCGGGCGTCGAGCTCGGCGCGTTTCAGGCCCTCGCCGGACGCAACGACCTCTCGCCTGATCAAAAACGCAAGTTGACCGAGACGAACGCCGCCAGGTTCTATGGCCTCAGTTAGAAGACTGGCGCTGGTTGCTGTCGCGGTTGCCGCCGTCGCCGCGCCGGCGTCAGCGCAGAGTGGCGGTCAAGAGGATCTCAGAATCGTCACCCTAACCGGGTACTCGACCACGCCTTTCCCCAATGCCTCGTGGGATTGGGGAGCCGCCACCTTGATGCCGGTGTTGTTCGAAGCCCTGACCGAGGTCGAGGACGGCGGCCAAATCACGCCTGCCCTCGCGATCCGCTGGCGCGCGGAGAACGAGACGACTTGGATATTCACGTTGCGGCCCGGGGTCACCTTCTCGAACGGCGAGCCGTTCGATGCCCGTGCCGTGCAATCGGCCATTGCCTACCTCAAGTCGCCCGAAGGCCGGACGCTCGGTCTGGCGCGCGAGGTCGAGAACATCGTCGCGGTCGAATCGCGCGGCGGCAGCGACGTCGCCATTCGCATACATCAGCCCGATGCCCTGCTGCCCAGGAAAATGCGCGCCATTCACATGCTGCCGCCCGATTACTTTGCGAAGGTCGGCAAAGATGGATTTGCGAAGGCACCCATTGGTAGCGGGCCGTTCACGGCGACGCGCTTGGCGGTGGGAAGGGCCGAGTTTGCCGCCAACCCCTCGGCGTGGCGCGCGCCCCGGGTGACGAGACTGACGTTCCTGAGAGTCGCGGAGAGCACGGCTCGTATTCAGGCGATTCTTTCGGGGGGCGCCGATATCGCCTTCAATGTCGGTCCCGGAGCCGACGCGATCGTCGCCGGATCGGGAGCCCGTGTCGACGCGGTTCAGACTGCGGGTGTCGATGCGATGCCGTTCATCACTGTCAAGCAATCCCCGGTCAAAGATGCGCGGGTGCGCCTGGCGCTCAATCTGGCCGTCGATAAGGCGCGCATGGCAGACACCATTCTCGACGGGCGAACGACGCCCGCGACCCAGTTCGCGCCGCAGCACGTATTCGGATACGACCCGACGTTGACAGAGCCTTTTCCGCGCGATGTTTCGCGCGCGCGCCGGCTCCTCGACGAAGCCGGTTACCCCGATGGTTTCGAGCTTGAGCTCGAGCTCTATGTCGATGGCGCGGAGAAGGCCGCGATCGTCGAGCAGGTCCGGGCCGACCTTGCCGAGGTTGGGGTCAGATTGAAGATCACGACCTCGACCGTGATGGACATCCAAGAACGCGGCATTTACGGCGGGCGGTGGTCGGGACAGATGATGAATCTTCCCTATTCTGGGCTGCCATCATTCGACGCCCTCGCCGCGTTCAACGTTCACTCATGTCTATGGATGGCCCCTTTTCACTGCGACCAGGCGATCACCTCACGGATTGAAGACGCGCGGCGAACCGTCGACCTGGGCCAACGTCTGGCCAAGACCCGGGCGATCATCCGCGCGCTGAACGATGATCCGCCCGCACTCTTGTTGTTCGACAGTGTCCGTTTCTTTGTGGTTGGCGCCAGAGTTACCGGCTATCGCGCGCCGTTTGGGATAATCCGGTATCACGAGGTCGGATTGCTGAATTGATCAGGCCGGCACGCACGACTGGTATCCTTGGTAAGGTGGAATATCCTTGGATCCGGTTGCCCATGACCCCACATCTTCTTCTCATTGACGTTGCGGCTATCGCGACTCGGAACACGCTGAAGATGATACGCGTCGCGCCGGCCGGCGACCGCACTCTCGATCACGTCTGCACCTCGTTTGCCTGCCGCTCGGTGCAGCACAACCCTTGGAGGACTGCCCCATGACAACACGCCGATCCGTGATTACCGCAGCAGCCGCGTCCGCCCTCACCGGCGGCGAAGCCACAGCACAAACAGCGAAAGATGATCCGAAGGAGACCATCGCCATCCTCGGTACCGGGCGTGTCGGCAATGGCATCGGCCGGCATTGGGTAGCGGCCGGACACACGGTCACTTTCGGCAGCCGCACACCAACGACAGAAAAGGCCGAAGAACTCGCACGGATTTTTGGCCGCAAGGTGCCGGTGACCGGCCTCAAAGAGGCGGTCGCGGCGGCGGCCATCATTCTGCTCGCGGTGCCCTATCGGGTCGCACGGGAGACGTTGGCCAGCCTGGGCGACCTGACCGGAAAAATTCTGATCGATCCGACCAACGCGCCGGCGTCGCCGAATAACAGCTACCCGCTGCCCTATAATCCGACATGGTCAGCGGCCGAGGAGATTCAATCCTGGGCGCCGGGCAGCAAGGTGGTCAAGGCGCTCAACCACATCAATTATATGGTGATGGCCAACCCCAAGATGGGCCAAGGCCCGGTGACCATCACGATCTGTGGCGACGACGCAGACGCCAAGGCGCGGGTGGCGCGATTGATCACTCAGTCGGGTTTGGAAGCAGTCGATGTCGGGCCTTTGATTGGCGCTCGATTGATCGAGGCGTTGGCGAAGTTGTTCTCGGCCTATCGCTATACCCATCCCGACATGACGTTCGAGGTTCATCTCAGAACCCGGCCCAACGATCTCGGCCCAGTGCAGACACGCCCTTCGCGATGACTTGATCTCGCAATTGGAAAAGGGCGCCGGCCATCACGGCCGGCGCCCGTTCCATATTGCGGCCTCAGGCCAGGTCAAACCGATCGAGGTTCATGACCTTGGTCCACGCCGCCACGAAATCGCGAACGAACTTGTCCTTGGCGTCGCTTTGGGCATAAACCTCGGCCAGGGCCCTGAGTTGCGAGTTGGAGCCGAAAATCAAGTCGACCCTTGTCGCGGTCCATTTGACGTCACCGGTCTTGCGGTCGCGGCCCTCGAATACATCGCCGGACGCCGACTTCCACACCGTGCCCATATCAAGCAAGTTAACGAAGAAATCGTTCGTCAACTGACCGACGCGCGAGGTCAAGACGCCGTGCTTCGCGCCACCGGTATTGGCGCCCAGCACACGGAGGCCGCCGACCAGTGCGGTCATCTCAGGGGCGCTCAGCTTGAGCAACTGCGCTTTGTCGACCAGCAGTTCTTCCGCAGCGACCGCATAGGCCTTCTTCTGGAAATTGCGGAAGCCGTCGGCATGCGGCTCGAGCACCGCGAAGCCCTCCGCATCGGTCTGCTTCGCCGTCGCGTCGACACGGCCCGGGGTGAACGCCACTTGCACCGAGTGCCCCGCGGCTTTGGCGGCTTGTTCAACCGCAGCCGCGCCACCGAGGACGATCAGATCGGCAATCGAGACCTTCTTGCCGCCCTTGGCTGCCTTGTTGAAGTCCTTCTGGATGCCTTCGAGCTTGGCCAGCGCCTTGGACAGCTGAGCCGGCTGATTGGCTTCCCAGTCTTTCTGCGGCGCGAGGCGGATGCGCGCACCGTTGGCGCCACCGCGTTTGTCGGAGCCGCGGAACGACGCGGCCGACGCCCAGGCCGTCGCGACCAGATCACTGACCGACAGACCGCTTGCCAGGATCTTGGCCTTGAGATCGGCGATGTCGGCAGCGTCGATCACTGCGTGATCCAACGCCGGCAGCGGATCCTGCCAAATCAGATCTTCCTTCGGCACCTCAGGCCCGATGTAGCGGGCTTTCGGCCCCAAGTCGCGGTGCGTCAGCTTGAACCAGGCGCGCGCAAACGCATCGGCGAACGCCGCCGGGTCCTTGTGGAAACGCCGCGAGATCTTTTCGTATTTGGCGTCGAAGCGGAGCGAGAGATCCGCCGTGGTCATCATCGGCGGGTACTTCTTGGTCATATCGTGAGCATCGGGGATCATGTGCTCGGGCTTCACATTTTTCGCGACCCACTGCTTGTTGCCGGCAGGGCTGGTGGTCAGCTCCCACTCGTAACCAAACAGCATGTCGAAGTAGCCGTTGTCCCACTTGGTAGGATTGGGTTTCCATGCGCCTTCGAAGCCGCTGGTCGTGGTATGCACGCCCTTGCCGGTGCCGAGCTTGTTGATCCAGCCGAAACCCTGTTCTTCGATCGGCGCGCCTTCCGGCTCGGGGCCGACCAGTTTCGGATCGCCGGCGCCGTGCATCTTGCCGAACGTATGACCGCCGGCGACAAGCGCGACGGTTTCCTCGTCGTTCATGCCCATGCGGCCAAACGTGTCGCGCACGTCACGGCCCGAGGCGACCGGATCGGGATTGCCGTCGGGCCCCTGCGGGTTGACGTAGATCAGGCCCATCTGTACCGCTGCGAGCGGGTTCTCCAGCTCACGATCGCCGGTGTAGCGCTTGTTGCCGAGCCATTCGCCTTCCGAGCCCCAGTAAATGTCTTCCTCGGGCTGCCAGATGTCGTCGCGGCCGCCGGCAAATCCGAAGGTCTTGAAGCCCATCGACTCGAGGGCGACATTGCCGGCGAGGAGCATCAGATCGGCCCATGAGATCTTGTTGCCGTACTTTTGTTTGACCGGCCACAACAGGCGGCGGGCCTTATCGAGGTTGCCGTTATCTGGCCAACTGTTAACCGGCGCAAAGCGCATGTTGCCGGTACCGCCGCCGCCGCGGCCGTCGCCCGTCCGATAGGTGCCGGCGCTATGCCAGGCAAGACGGATGAACAGACCGCCGTAGTGGCCCCAGTCGGCCGGCCACCATTCCTGCGAGTTGGTCATCACATCACGGAGGTCGCGCTTCAGCGCGGCGTAGTCGATCGACTTGAAGGCGGCCGCATAGTTGAACCCGGAGTCCATCGGGTTCGAGGCAGGTGAATGCTGGTGCAGAATGCGAAGAT
>VGEM01000017.1 GCA_016869315.1 Alphaproteobacteria bacterium
TTGAAGCTCTTCCGCGGCGAAACGGTAACGCTCAAGACCGATTGGTTCGAGCTCAAGGATGCCCGCCTGCAGCTTCGCCCTTATGGCGGTCGCGATATCGATGTCGCGACGGCGTGCATGGCGTCGCCATCTGGCCCGCGCGCCGCGGGCAGGCTTGGCACCGGATTGATGTCGCTGTCGGCAACCGCGCCCGAGGCGCTCAAGGTCGCAAGCGCCAATTGGGATATCGCGGTCGACATGGGCAAGCGCCACGGCCACGCCCTTGAGCGCAAGGACTGGCGCATGGTCGGGCTGATCCATGTCGCCGAAACCCGCGAGAAGGCGCTCGCCGATGTGGGCTATAGCCTGGACGAGTGGGTTCAATATTTCGAGGATGTCGCCGTCATTCCGATGGTCCCGCCCGACCGCAAGGGCGACGCCGCGACGTTTCTGATGGAAACCGGTCGGGCCGTGATCGGCACGCCCGATGACGCAGTGCGCCAGATCGAGATGCTGCAACAGGCGTCAGGCGGGTTCGGTGCGTATCTGATCACCGACGCCAACTGGACGACTTTCGCCAACAAGATGCGCAGCTACGAACTGGTGGCTCAATACGTGTTCCCCAAGTTTCAGAATCTCAACGTCAATCGGGATTTCTCGAACGCGTGGGTCAAGGAACGCCACAACGACTTCAAGACGTCGATGCAACGCGCCACGCAACAACAGATCGACAAGCACAAGGCCGAACAAGACGCCTTGGCCGGCGCCAAACGCGCGGCGGCGGAGTAATTCCGATGAAAGGGTTCACCCGCCCCTTTTCCCCGGGCGGAACGGCTTCGGTTCTGCCCAAGCTGCCGTGGCGGATCGCCGCCGATCAGATGATGATTCACTTCCGCACCGATCCCAAGGCGACCGACGCCTTCATACCGGCGCCGATGGCGCCCAATCCCGAGATGCGCGGACAGGCGTTTCTGTGGACGCCGAACCTGATCGTCGAGCCGGTTGACATCGCCGATGCCGCCGCGTCACGCCACCCGGCGCGCACGCACTACAACGTCGCGGTTATTGCCATCCCGACGTTCTTCAAGGGCAAGCCATCGTTGATCTCGGCGTTCCAGTGGTGCGACCGCGACTGGCTGGTGGTGCTGAGTTGGATCCTCGGCACCTGTTCGAAACTGGCCGAATTCCAAACCACCGGCGTGCATCCCATGCTGGCGAATGTCGGCAGCAACCGGACCGGCGGTTTGGGCACGCCGTTCGTGCGAACCTGCTCGCGTCTTGGGCAGCAGCTGTTTCAGGCCAGCTTCACCCCGCGCGAACAGATCAAGCCGGAGGCGATGAACTTCTACTTCAAGAACTTTCCGCTGATCTCCGAGCGCCACATCCCCGACATCCACATCCCGCCCAAGGGCCGGCCGCTGGTCCACGACCTGACGCAGATGGTGATGGGCGACGCCACCGGCGGCGGCCATGTGCGCGGCGAGGCGACGCTGAAATTCGGCGATGCCGACAACGAGGAGATTGCGATGCTGCAGCCGCTCGAAGTGATGGGCGGCTATCGCTGGCAGATGGGTTTTCTGCTGCACGGCATCGAGGTGGTGCACGACTATCTGGCGTAGCCGCGTTCCCAGAAGCAAATGAGGCACGCCGGAGCGAGCGTGCCTCGTCGCAGCGTTCAATCCCGCTCTAGTTCGCCTTGCCGACCGTCAATGTGACGACATAGGCGACATCGTCGCCGGCATCCTCGATGAACGGATAATCGGCTCCGACATAGTCGAGCTTCGACGTGTACTTCGGGTTTGCCGTGCCGGTCAGCACGGTGACGTCGCGCTGTTCCAGTGTGGCCTGGCAGCGTTCGTACCAATCGATCTCGGCGACGGTCGGTGTCGATGAATTGAATTCCATGCCGGTCATGTCGTCGCCAATCATGGCCGACACCGCCGAGCCCATGAACTCGACCATGAAGGCCGATCCACCGACACACTTGAAAATCGCCAGATAGGGAACCTGCTCCATCACGCCGAGCATTTGAAAAAGATGCCAGCGTGGCGGCTTGTCCTCACTGAGGCCGACCCAGTGCTTGATGAATGTGAGAATGGCCGGCGGTAATACCGGGTGCCGCGGCTGGTGGGGGCCGCGCTGGCGCGCGACCGACTTTACGTCGAGCGTAACCGTCTGCATGGCGATATCCTCTCAAGGTCCTTTTTCTGCGGACCCCCCACGTGCGCTCTTGTTGATTTCGGCGCTGGTCCATCAACCACCAGTTCAATTTGATTGTGAGTCGAAACTGAATGCAAGCGAAAACCGATGAGTGCGAAAACGCCTGGAATCCCCTACGGATCCAGGCGATCGAAAGCGATACTCAGCGGAGTCCTCATGGTCAACGTATTCAAAACCTGCGACTCGGGGCCAAGGCGGCGATGCCTTTGGCGAGGGCTGGCGTGCGCCGTGCTGCTGGCAGGGGCCGCCAGCGCGGCGGATGAGCCGCGCCTATCGCCGATCCGGCGCACGACCGTCATGACCGCCGATCCCGAAGCGTCGCTTCGCTTTTGGCGCGATACCTTGGGATTTGCGGTCGAGTACGATCAGCCGGTGTCCGATTTTGGGCAGCTTCGGTTGATTTCGCCGGGCGCCACGCGCGGGCGGGCTATCGCGCTCAGGCAGGGTGACAAACTTGGCGGATCGATCGGACTCTATTGGACCGACAATCTGCGGCCGATGGCCGCGGGATCCTGCGAGCCCACGGGTCGGGCCGGGGCGACGGCAGTGCTGATTCTGACCGACAGTCTCGGCGCCGTGTTCAAGACACTGCAAGCTGCGGGCGTGCCATTTGTATCCGACACGGTCACCTACGATCAGTCGCGAGGGCCGACGGATGCCTTCACCGTGTTCGATCCCAATTGTGTCCGTGTCGCCTTTGCGCAGATCGCCCGCGAGAGTTTCGAGCAGAGCCTTGCGTTGAGTGCACGCCGCATACGTGACGCAGT
Source organism: Alphaproteobacteria bacterium (assembly GCA_016869315.1). Lineage (GTDB taxonomy): Bacteria > Pseudomonadota > Alphaproteobacteria > Rhodospirillales > Rhodospirillaceae > VGEM01. The sequence goes on from VGEM01000017.1 coordinate 2,967, forward strand.
CGATCACCGGGAAAATCATGGCAACGCCCTGGCCGCGCGCCGGCCACCGGCTCAATCACCATGTAGTGTGACGGATCTCCAACGCCGTCTCACCGTGGTCGCGGATCATGCGGTCGCGTGCCGCCGCCGCTGTCTCTATCCCCCCGCCAGGGTCTTCTCGGGGTCGTGGATCACGTCGGGGTAGAAGCGCTCCGCGAAGGCGACGTAGTCCTTGGGCAGATCCTCGACGCGGAAGGCCTTGCCGCCGACGCCGTGTGACACGGTGTGGCCGGGTACGCCGTCCATCTTCATCCACGGCCGCCAGGTCGAGACGTCGGTGAAGCCGAGCCGCGAGCGGCGGTCAGCAGCGCCGGGTCCTCGACCTCCGCCAGCGGCGCGCTCGCGGTCACCATCTCGTTGTAGCCGATCACCGCCGCGCCGGCCGCCGCCGGTTGGATGCGTCCGAAGCTGTCCTGCTGGATGGTGATGACGCCGTCGCGGATCACCGGCGGGCGCAGGTAATGGACGGTCCGCGACGTGCCGGCCGCGCTAATCGCCTGCTGCGAGCGCGATGCGGGCGCCGCCGCCGTCCGTTCCTCAACGTATTGCCATTGCGGCTTGATCACGCCGGTCGAGGGGCCGAGCCGCAGCCTCGGCACTTCGACCGTCGTGCCGGTGTAGGGCATGGTCAGCGTCTCCAGCAGCGCGCCGCTCGCCGGGTCGGTGTAGAACGCGAGTTCCATGCTGCGAACGGTCACCGCGCCGTCCGGCCCGATCGCATAGCGGCTGAAGGTGCCGGTCACCAGGCCCATCAGCGGCCGGACCTCGGCGTTGACCACGCTGTAGCGTATCGCCTTGAGGGCCCCGAACACCAGGCGCTGGTCGAGGGCGCCGCGCATCTTGACCGTCGCGCGTAGCACTGAAACCGGATCGGCGGCGTCGAGGCGATCGGCGGCGAAGGCCGCCCGCGCGACGGCGCCGCCGGCGAGGATCGCGGGCGCTGTCAGCACGGCGCGGCGGCGCAGCGGTTTCGTCGAGGCGCGATTCCGTTTCACGATGCTTCCTTTATTCGTCGGGGACACAAAAACGATTTCCGCCCACAGGTGCGTCAAGGGCTGGCTCGCCGGCCTGCAAGTCTCACCGCGGCGCCGTGCCCTCGATCAGGATCGCCTTCGATTCCGGCAGCGCTTTCAGGCGGATCGGCAGTACCGCCTGGTATTCCGGCGCTTCGTAGAACGCCTTAGCCTGGGCGTAGCTGGGGAACTCGATCACGGCGACGAATGGCGGGTTCCACCCGCCCTCGACCGACTCTTTGGTTCGCCCGCCGGCGATAACGAATCTGCCGCCGAATTTGTCTAGCAGCGGCCGGGTCACGGCGCTGTAGGGTTTCAGGGCCTCGGCGATTTCCGGCGTCACCGCGCCGTGCTCGATGATCAGGTAGCCCTTGGCGGGTGTCGACGGCTATGCGTTTGCCGCCGACGCCAGCAGGACGGCACCTAGAAGTACTGTCGTCAGTCGGGTCATGGTCTATCCTCCGCGCTGCTGCGCGGTGAGTATACGGCACGTTCACCGCGCCCGCGCGCCCTGTTTCGCCATTTCGTTCAGATGCGCCTGGCGCTTGGCGTCGTTCAGGTTGTCGACCCCGCCGATCAGCGTCTCGCGGATCGGTGAGATTCCGCTGAATTTCATCACGTTTCGTTCCAAGCTCTTCAGGCTGTGGCTCATGTAGTTAGTAGGTGCGGTAGAAAAACGCCGGCACGCCCATGGTGACAGCGATGCGCGCCGAGCGACCCTTCAGCGCCCGCACCCAGCCCTTCTGGAACGCCGGCCCGCTGAAGGCGAACCCGGGCCGGAAGGCCTGTTCGAGGAACCCTTTCAGCAGCGCCGGCATGCTGCCCAGCCACAGCGGATAGACGATCAAGAGGTGATTGGCCCAGGCGATCTTGTCCTGCGCCGTCTTGATGTCGGCCGGCGGCGCGCACTCGTGGAAGTCGAGGCTGTTGCGCAACAGCGGAAAATCGAGCCTCGCGACGGCAATCGAGCGCACCTCGTGCCCGGCGCCGACCGCGCCCCGGTCGTAGGCCGCGGCCAGCGCGTGGCAGAAATGTCCCGGGTCGGGGTCGAGGTGTCCCTGGACGATGGTGATTCGCTTGCCTATCTCCATTTATGCTCTTGTCCGTCTATGCTGAGGTCAGCCTTCGGGTCGCACTGTATCTTCGAGGCGCCCGCGACATTGATGGTGGTCAAGCGGCAGGGGAGGCGTTCGTGATCAGGAAAGTTCTTATCGTCGTCGGCACGTCCGGCGTGGTCTACGCGCAGCAGCCCGCGCCGATGCCGCCGGAATTGAAGGCCGAGATCGACAGGAAGCTCGAGTGGGTGAAGGAAGTCGAAAGCCAGGACTTCGATTTCTGGCGCCGCTACGCCAACATGCCGGACTCGAGCGCCTTCCGGCAGGCGCAGCAATGGTACAACCCGATGGCCCTGGTCGACGGCGGCCTGGCGCCGTTCCTGCCGGTCGCCGCCGCGGGCGAGGCCGCGACCATCGACTCCAAGGCCATCGAAGCGGCATCGAACTATGCTTTCGAACGCGAGACTCAGGCCTTTTACGTCTATCACCGCGGCAAGGTGCGCTATCAACGCTTCATGGACGGATACACGGCGACCTCTGCGATCAGTTCGCATTCCTGGGTCAAGACGCTGCACGGCATGGTGGCCGGGTTCGCCCTGAAAGACGGCACCATCAAGTCCCTTGATGATCCAATCGAGAATTGGATCACGGAATGGAAGGGCGATTCGCGCGGCAGGATCACCGTGCGCCAGGTGCTGCACAACACCACCGGGCTCGAGGAGCCCGACCTGGGCGATCCCAACCCCGCCACCAGCCTCGGGATTCAGCTGGTCGAGGGCACCGACATGGACCGCGTCGTGCTGGCGCACAAGTTGGCCTATGCCCCGGGCACCACGTTCGCCCACAACAACGTCAACACCCAGCTGATGGGCATGATCCTGCGCCGCGCCACCGGCAAACCCTTCGACAAGTATCTGTCCGAGAAACTATGGGCGCCGATCGGCGCCCAACGCGGCGCGCTCCGGCGTGATCGCAACTACGGCGGCAATATCGTCACATACTGCTGCTTCCTGTCGGCGCCGGCCGACTGGCTGCGCATCGGGCACCTGCTGATGAAGGACGGCGTCATGCCGGACGGCACGCGCCTCCTGCCCGAGGGATGGGTGGCGGAAATGAAGAAGGGCTCGAGCGTCAATCCCAACTACGGCCTGCACATCTGGGTCGATGCCAAGTTCGAGAAATTCCGCAAGTACTCGCCAAGCCTGCCCGATCTGTTCGCCAATACCCACTCGGAACCCTTCGCGGTCGACGACATGTTCTATCTGGACGGCGGTGGAAAGGTGCGAGTGTGGATCAGTCCGAAACTCGACCTCATTGTCTTCCGCATGGGCTTCCCGCCGCCGCGTGGCAAAGACTTCGACGAAGCGTTCATGCCGAACACGATTATCCGTGGAATCAAGAACTAAGGAGCGCCAGATGCTCGACCGACGTACTTTGTTGGGCGCCGCGGCCATACTTGCCGCTGCGCCGGCTCACGCCGCCAAATTCGATTTCGCGAAGACTGTCGACATCTACCGTGCCTACACGCGCATGCGCGGCGGCGGCGACGGCAAGATGGGACGCTGGTGGTATACCGGCAATGTCTGGCTTCAGGCCGGCGATCGCATCGCCGAGCGTGTTCTGACCATTGACGGCTTCAGCTTCCAGCGCCTGACAATGCAGCCCGACGGTAGCATGATCCAATTGATGTCCGAGGCGGGTTATTTCAAGGATCTCAAGACGGGCGCGATCGCCAACAGCTGGGTCAATCCGCTCAACGGCGAGACTTGCAAGCCTCGTCACTACAAGTCGTCGCAGACCATCGTCGCCACGCCCGACGGCGGCCTTAAAGGCGATGAAGGCGGGCGGATGAGCGCGCGCGACTTTAAGGGGCAGATCGGTCCGGCCGCCATCAATGGCGAGCGCGTCTGGATCGACGAGAACTTCGCGACCAAATTCATCATCCCGAAGCGCGAGGGGCTCGATCCCAAGGAAGACATCGGCGATTTTCTGGCGGCCGCGTCGCTCGCCACCTTCACCGCCAAGCTCGCGGATGTCGAGAACGACGCGCTCGACTTCGCGCCGTGCGAACTTCACTTCCAGACTATGAACGGCTGGCTGCCGTGGATGCGGATGGGCCGGGTTCCCGGCGCGCAATCCTGGCAACTCTACGGACACAAGGTGCGCGACATTTCATCCATTCCCGGCCCGCTCCGCGCCAGATTCGAGAAGGACTATCCGGGGTGGTTGGAAAAGCCCGGGATTTGAAGTCGGATTTTTCGCAGCTTCAACCTCTCTGGTTGGCTGGCCGATGTTGCTCGCGGGGCTTGTCATCGGTGCGGCTTCGGGTCCGTTGATCAGGTTGTCGGTCGACAAGCGCTTTGCGAGCGTGCTCGGGCCCTTGGGTGGCGATGGTTGCCGGGCTCAGAACGAATACGTGGCCGTCAGAAAGAAATTGCGGTCGTCACCAGCCGCGACATTGGCGATGAACGTCGGGACGTCCGACGCATTCTGAGGCTGAGCGATCGCAATCACCGCGTACTTCTTCTGCAGCAAGTTCTTCGCCCAGAGGGCGATCTCAAGTCCGTCGCCTTGCGTCACGGCAGCGCGAGCGTCGACCGATTCGCGGCCCGGCGCCCATTGCAGGTTGTTCGGGCGAGTGCACTGCTTCGGCTGGAAGCAGTGTTGGGCGCGACTTCACCAGACTTTCAACAACGATCGATGGTTTCGGACGTGGCAAAACGGCGGCATCGCCAGCGCGCGTACTGCGCGCTCAAGGTATCGTCGGTGACGTGAAAGACCGTGTTGAAACAACGCGACTGACCGACGCATTCTGCTGCGAGCCGTCCCAGGTCGCCATAGGCGATGGGCCCCATCTTCGTCAGATCGTTGATTAAGCGCCCCTGCCCGGTTTCGGGCTGGGGCGGTTTGCCGCGCTCGACAATCACCGCGCCGACACGGATGACGGTGTACGGCACGCTGCCTTCCACGACGGCCTTCTCCGCCGCGCTCATCTCGTTGAGCGCCGGGCCGAACAGCTTGAAATTGATGTCGGGGTACATGGCCGGATCGACCGGCGTCGCCGCCGCGCCGACCTGGCCGATCCAGATGAGTTGCGCGACACCGGCTGCTTTCGCGGCCTTGACGATATTGCGCGCGGTCCCCGCATAGGGGCTGGGCTCACCCGGGCGGCTTTGGAATGCGGCAAACACCGTCGCAAACGGTCCCGCCCGGCACGCTGCGGCCACGTCAGCCTCGTTCAGCGCATCGCCGGTGACGAAGGCAACATCGAGGCCCGCGAGTTTGTCGCGGTTCGAAGTCGGGCGCACAAAGGCAGTCACCCTGGTGCCCTTGGGCAGATGTTTGATGAACTCGGAGCCCGAACTGCCGCTCGCCCCGAACACGAGAACCCGGCCCTCAACCGGGGCGGCGTTTGTCGGGCTCGCGATCGCCGCCAGCGAAAGTGCAACGGCCTGGCGGCGTGTGAGCATGGTGAGAGGTCCCAACCGACATTCCCCGGACGAACCGCGGTTCTGGGCAACATTGTAGCCATCACGCCCGTCACCGGCAACTTCGCACGGCGCGATCCGGGGTCCACCTCGTTCGGCATACGTTTGTCGATGGATCCCGGCTCTCGTTTCACCCGGCCGGGATGACAGTGAAGCACGACTCAGCCGCTTATTTACCGATCCTTCGGATCGAGCGCGTCTCTCAGGCCGTCGCCGATGAAGTTGAAACAGAACATGGTGGTGGCGAGCAGCACGGCGGGGATCAGCAGCAACCAAGGCGCGGTTTCGATGGCGTTAGCGCCGCGCGAGATCAGCACGCCCCAACTGGTGAGCGGCTCCTGGACGCCGAGGCCGAGAAAACTCAGGTAACTCTCGACCAGGATATTGGTCGGCACCAACGTCGTGACATAGACGATCACCGGGCCGATGGCGTTCGGGATCACGTGCCGTCGTACGATGGCCGCGGACGAGAGACCCGAGGCGACTGCCGCCTCGATAAAGTCCTTGCGCTTGATCGACATGGTCTGGCCGCGGACGATGCGCGCCATGGTCAGCCATTCGACACAACCGATGGCGAGAAACACGAGAAAAATGTTCCTCCCGAAGATCGTCACCAGGATGATGATGAAGAACAGCAACGGCAATGCGTAGAGCACGTCGACGAAACGCATCATCCACATGTCGGTGCGGCCGCCAAGGAAGCCCGCGGTCGCGCCATAGATCACGCCGATCGACAACGCGACGATCGTCGTCAGTACGCCGATGGTGAGCGACACCCGCGCCCCCATCCAGGTCAGGACCCACATGTCGCGCCCGGTGTCGTCGGTGCCGAACCAATGGCTGTTCTCGCGCGTCGGCGCGATCGAGATGGCGTCCCAGGCCAGATCGTCGATCGCATGCGGACTGAGGCCGGGCGCGAAGATCGCCATCAGTGTCAGGAAGACGAGTCCACCGACGCCGGCGACGGCGGCGCGATTGGCGGCAAAGCGCCGTGCTGCGTCGTGCCAGGGCGAGCGACCGGCGGCCTCCATGAGCGCGACTTGCGCATCGCGTTGCGCGGCAAACAAAGTCATGCCTGGCCCGTCTTCACCTTGGGGTCGAGCACGCCATAGAGCAGATCGACGATCAAGTTCATCACGATCACCGCCATGGCGAAGACGATGACGATGCCAAGCACCAGGGGGTAATCTCGGTTGAGCGCGCCCTGCACGAAGAAGCGGCCCATGCCCGGCAGCTGGAAAATGGTCTCGACCACGACCGCGCCGGTGACGACATTGGCGACGGTGGGGCCGAGGTAACTGACGACCGGAAGCGCGGCCGCCGGTAACGTGTGGCCGAGGACGACGGACCTACCGGGCACGCCTTTCGCGCGCGCGGTGCGCACGTAATTCTGCCGTAGCACTTCAATTGTCGCGGCGCGGGCGAGACGCGAGATGATGGCGATCTGCGGTAGCGCCAGCGCGATCACCGGCATGATATAGGGCGTCAGCGGAGCGAACGCGGGAATGGCGCGGGCGAGGGAACCGCCGGGTTCGAGCGTCGCGATCGGCAGCAACTTGAGTGTGACCCCGAAAATCAAGGTGAGAAGCGGCGCCATGACGAAGCTTGGCACGGCAATTCCGGTCATGGCCGAGGCCATCACGGCATAGTCGACGTTCGTGTTCTGACGCAACGCCGCGACCGTGCCGAGCAGTCCGCCGATGCAGGCGGCGATGATGAGGGCCGACAATCCGAGCTGGAGACTGACCGGCAGACCGGTGGCGATCAGCGACGTCACCGAGCGGTCGGAATAGATGATCGAAGGTCCGAAGTCGCCGCGAAAGATTCGGCCAAGATAGAGCGCATATTGTTCGGGCACCGGCCGGTCGAGGGCGTACGCCGCCTCGAGATTCTTCAGCACCTGGGGTTCAAGGTTGGCTTCGGCGTCGAACGGCCCGCCGGGGGCCGCGTGCATCAGGAAGAAAGACGCCGTGACGATCAGGAACAGCGTCGGGATGGCGATCAACAACCGGCGGAGCGCGTAGTCAATCATCCGGCGGGGCGCGCGACAGTGAGATAGCGCGATTGATTTTGGTTACGGGCATTGTCGATCCAACCCTTGACGTACTGGTGCACCAATCGGCGTCCAGCATAGTGGTAGATCGGGATGATGGCGTAGTCGTCCATCAGGATCTTCTCGGCCTGGCGCATCAGCTCGGCGCGCTTCGCTATATCGCTGGTCGCGTTGGCTTCGGTCATCAACTGGTCGTACGCGGTATTGACGAACCCGGCATAGTTGCTGGCATCGCCCGTCCGGTAGAGATTGAGATAACCCGAGGCGTCGGCAAACGGCGAAAAGTAAGCGAATCGCATCACTTCGTACTCGCCAGTGCGGGCACGGCGTTGAATATCGCGGAACTCGCTGTTGGAGAGTTCGACCTCGACGCCCAAGGGCTTCCACATCGCCGCCATGGCGACGGCCATTTTGCGATTCTCTTCGAGTGTGTCGAACAGCAACGAGAACTTGAGTGGCTTGCCCGGGCCGTATCCGGCGTCGGCCAGCAGTTTCTTCGCTTCGGCGACGCGCTCGGCCTGAGGCCGACCGGCGATATCTGCGGCGCCGACGTTGTAATTGGGCACGACCACGGGCACGAGGCTGTACGCTGGCGTGACGCCGGTGTCGAACAGCTTCTCGATCATACTCTCGCGGTCGATCGCCGCCGAGAGCGCCTTGCGCACGCGACGGTCGGTGAAGGGCGCTTTCTTGTTGTTGATCAGGAAGTAGTAGACGCCGAGATTGGGTGCGACATGCAATTCCTTCGGCAGATTGGCGCGAATCCAATCGATCTGCTCCGGCGGAAAGTTGAGCGCGACGTCGAGCTCCATCGCCCGAAAGCGATTGAAGGCCGTGCCGAGATTCTCGGTCGGGAAAAAGTTCACTTCATCGATCTTGACGTTCGCTGCATCGTAGAACTTCGCATTCTTGATGACGGTAACGCGCGTCTGCGGCACCCGCGCCGATAGCACGTACGCGCCGTTGCTGACGTGGTTGCCCGGCGCGGTCCACTCGTTGCCGAATTTCTCGACGACATGGCGCGGCACCGGGTAGCCCATGATGGTTGCGTTGATCTCAAGGAAGATGGGCGAGGGGGCCGAAAGCGTCACCTCGAAGGTGCGGTCGTCGACGGCGCGAACCCCAAGCTGATCGACTGGACGCTTGCCCTGGTTGATCTCCTGCGCGTTCTTGACCGCCCAGAACCACTGCGCATAGCGCGCAGCCGTGTCGGGCTGTTGCACGCGACGATAGGAATAGACGAAGTCCTCGGCGGTCAGTGGCGTGCCGTCCGACCACGACAGGTCCGGCCGCAGCTTGAACGTGTAGACCAGGCCGTCGGGTGAGATCGTCCAGCTTTCGGCCGCGCCAGGGACCAATTCGCCGGCGGCATCGGCCGTCGTCAGGCCCAGGAACAGATCGGCCAAGACGACTGACGCCGTATTCCCGTTCGATTTGTGCGGATCGAGTGTGTCGGGATCGGCCGACGACGCCCGATTGAACACCATGCGCGCATCGGCCGTCGCACAAAAAAGCGCGACGGCCGCGACGGTAAGGGCGAGCCTCAATTTACCAATAATGTGTCCAGCGGCTCTTGGACTTGAACATGCGGAACGCATCGGCGCCGTCCTTGGGCAGTCCGTTCAGGAACATGCCTGGATCATAGCGTTCCCGGTACTGGTCGAAAACCGGCTTGTATAAGGTCATGTGGACGTCGGGAATGCGATGCTTGGTGCGAAACTCTTTCATGTTGATCGCGACCATCCGCTTGGTTTCGAACGGACCGGCCTTGGCGAGTTCGATTCCGCGCGGGCCGAAGATCGCCGAGCGACCGGGGCCGCCGTAATTGGTGTCTTCGAGAAAGCCAGTGCCGCGCCGGCCGACGTTGATCGAATTGTTGCAAATCAGCGTGTAGAGACTGTTGTGATACGACGTCAGCTTCATGTCGTCGTACTCGAAGCCCCCGGTCGCGACGCGGGCAATGATCTCGGCGCCCTTCATGGCCATGCAGCGAAATAGTTCTGGCTCGAACTGCACCGCCGACATGGCGATGTTACCGATGTCGGTGCGTTCTACCGGAATCACAGTGTCGCGCCCGTACATCTCGACGAAGCGGTCGTACACGTCGTAAATCGCCGAAGTGTATTGCTCCGAGCCCGGAAACATGCCGCGCACATTGCGCTGCTTCCAATGCGTCGCGCGAACCTTGCCGTCGGGCCCCATCAACACCATCAAGTGAAGGATGTGATCCGGCCAGTTGACGGGGTCTTTCGCGTAGGTGCCGAAGACGATGTAGCAGTTGTGTTGCTTCGCTTTGGCGCCAACCCGTTCGATCTCGGGCCCCGATACTTCCAGCGCCAATCGGTAATGCTGTTCGCGCGTCCAGCGGCGAAAGCCGGTGATGGGAAATTCATGAAACACCAGCAGGTCGGCGCGGCCGCCGTAACCTTGTGCTGCGTCGATGCATTCGATGAAGTAATCGAGATTGTTCTGAATGTCGGGGCCGGGGTTGTCACCACTGACGCCATGCACGCGCGTCTGTACCACCGCGACGTTGACCGACTCCGATCGCAACGGAACGGTGTCATACGTTCCATCGCTTCGCACTGAAACTGCCTCGCCCGACATGACATGCACCAAAAACTGAACCCGGGGCGCGAGGCTATCAGTCGGCGGAACTCTTGCAAGTTCTTGGTGTTAATGGGTGCGACTTAGAACGATTCGAACAAATTGAAGTTGGCTATCGCTCCAACCAAAGGTATCGCGTCAAGTTCACGGCGCGCGGATTTTCTTGCCAGCCCCTGACATATGTCTGCACAAGTCTGCGATTGCTCGGATAGTAGATCGGAATGACGGCCTGGAGATCGAACGCGCGCCGCTCCGCCTGTTCAAGAAAAGACCGACGGGCGGCGGGATCTCCGGTTTTGCGAGCAAGGTTCATCAGTTGGTCGAATTCGGCGTCGACAAATGTCGACCGATTGGTCGATTCGCCGCCTTCAAGCAAGCCCAGAAAACTTGTCGCATCATCGTATGGCGCAAACCAGGTCCACCGCACCGTGTCGTAGTTCCGGGTTCGGGCATCGCGATCGACCGCCTGGGCTCCGCCCGCATCTGGCGTTGCGACGACACCAATCGCCTTCCACATTGCGATCACTGCCGTCCCGATGCGGCGATTTTGCTCGAGCGTGTCGAATTTGAAAGAAAACGTCAGCGGGCGGTTGGCGCCATACCCGGCCTCGGTCAAGAGTGCGCGGGCGCGTTTCTGGCGCGCATCCAAGGGTTCTTCATGGTCGCGATTTGAAAAGTGTGTGAAGTTCGAAATCGTTGGCGGGACCAGGCCGATGGCCGGTGTCGCTCCGGGCGGCAGCAGTTTGGCAACAATCCCGTCACGATCGATCGCCAGCGACAACGCGCGCCGGACGCGGCGATCGTCGAGCGGCGGCCGGGCCTGGTTGAGCATGATGTAAAAGACGCCGAGCGTGGGGCCGACCCTGAGCGTGCCCGGCAGCTCACGTTCGATCAACGCGATCTGTTCGGCCGGAAAGTTGAGCGCGATATCCAGTTCGCCGGCGCGAAAACGCTTCAAGGCCGCGCCCTGGTCGTCACTCGGATAGTAGACGACCGCGTCGATCTTCACCGCCGCGGCGTCGCGATATTTCGGATTGCGCGTGGCGGTGATCGAGGTCTGCGGCACGCGGGCTGACAGCACGTAGGCGCCATTCGACACCATGATGCCGGGCTCGGTCCAGCGGGCGCCATGCCGTTCGATCAGATGCCCTGGCACCGGCGCGGCGGCGTTGGCGGTCATGATGTCCGGGAAATAGGGTGCGCGAAACGCGAGCCTGACTTCGAGCGTCCGCGGATCGACCGCGCGGACGCCCAAAGTCTCGGGCCCGGCCCGGCCGGCGTTGACGTCGCGGGCGCCGGCGATGGGATAGAGAAACGACGCAAAGGTCGCGGCTATCGCCGGGTCGAGCAGTCGACGGAACGAAAAGACGAAATCCTCCGCCGCGAGCGGATGCCCGTCCGACCAGGTGAGGCCGGGCCTCAGCGTGAAAGTGTAAGACTGGCCATCGGCGCCGGCCGACCACGATTCGGCGACGCCCGGCACCGGCTTGCCGTCGGGGCCGACCGTCAACAGGCCTTCAAACAAGTCGTTAAGAATCATCCCGGCCGAGTTGCCGAGGCCCAATTGGGGATCAAGGCTGCGCGGCTCGGCGTTGGTGCCGCGTTTCAATGTCGCCGCCTCGCTCGGAAAGGCGAGTGCCGCCACGGCGATGATCAACAGCTTTCCATACGGCATGCGATTGCCCCTCACGTCTTGCACGCGAACTTGGTATGAAACACTAAGCGAAAGGCGGAAATCCAGCATGAAGCGTCGGGGACTGATTGGCATGGCGATCGGAGCGGGGGCGGCAACCATGGCGCCGGCACAGGCGGCCGAAGGGCCGAAGACTTATGTTCTGGTTCATGGCGCGTGGCATGGCGGTTGGTGCTGGCGCCTAGTCGCTCAAAGATTGCGCGCTGCCGGGCACATTGTCTTCACGCCGACTCTGACCGGCATGGGCGAGCGCGCGCACCTGATGAGCAAGGACGTCAATCTGTCGATGCATGCGACCGATGTGATCAACGTCTTCGAATTCGAAGAACTCGAGAACGTTATTTTGGTCGGGCACAGCTATGCCGGGCACATCCTGCCGCTGGTCGCCGACCGGATCGCCAAGCGCATTCGCCATGCCGTCTATCTCGACGCCAGTATCGGCCGCGACGGCAAATCGTTCCTGCCCCCGGACGAGATCGCCCGCCGCGCCGCGGCGGTGGCGATCGATGGCTACCTGTTGCCGTCGCAGGACCCGGTTTGGTTCGGAATTCCGGCCGACCATCCGCTGTTGCAGTGGGTCAGGCGGCGGTTGACGTATCATTCGCTCAACTGTCTGTCCGAGGTTGTGCGTCTGTCCAACGGTGGCGATGCCGACATCCCAAAGACTTTTATCCGATGCCTCAAACGCCGCGACATGAGCGTGCCCGATCCGGTCGAGCCGTTGGTCAAGGGCAAGCCCGGCTGGACGTGGCTGACGTTGGACACGGGCCACGATGCCATGGTGACCGTGCCCGATGAATTGACCGCCATGTTGCTCGCCGTGTCCTGACGCAGACGAATTTCGCCGTTCCATGCTCGCGATTTTCCTGATCGTCTTTGTCAGCATGCTCGGCACCAGCCTGCTGGCGCCGTTGATCCCGTTCTACGCCATTCGGCTCGGTGTCACGCCCGAGTACATCACGCTGATCATGGCGCTTTACGCGCTCTGCCAGTTCCTTGCGGCGCCTTTGTGGGGCCGTATCAGCGATGCCCATGGGCGCAAGCCGGTACTTTTGCTGACGGTCGCCGGCACGGCCGTGGGATTTGTCATGCTCGCCTACGCCGACACCGTATGGATGCTGGTGCTGGCCCGAATCGTCGGTGGCGTCAGCGCCGGCAATCTTGCGGCGGCATACGCATACGTGTCGGATATCACGACGCCCGAGAACCGCTCGGCCGGGCTCGGTAAAATCGGCGCCGCCTTCGGACTCGGCTTTGTGCTTGGGCCCGGTATCGGCGGTTTTCTCGCGGGCGGCGACACGGCGGTCGAGGCCGATTTTCAGCGCCCCGCTTTTGCGGCGGCAGCCATGTCGGTCGCGGCGCTGTTGGTGACGGCGTTGATCCTCAAGGAGACGAGGGTGCTGGGCGCCCAGGCAAAAAGCCGAATTTCCCTTAATCCGTTCGGTCGCCTGACCGTCGTGACCGACAATCCCAACCTCACCATGACGATCGGGCTGATGTTCCTGCTGACGACGGCGGCCGCTGTGCGCGAATCGACGGTCGCCATGTGGTGCCATGACCACTTTAGCCTCGACGCTCGCGAAATCGGTTTGCTGTTTGCCTACACCGGTGCGGTCATTACCGTGCTCCAGGGAGCAGCCATGGGCGTTCTCTCGAAGCGCTTTGGCGATGCCAACACTTTGATCATTGGCGTCACGGCCTACGCGCTTGGGCTCACCTGCTTTATGTTCGCGGACGACGCCGTTTTATTGATCATCGGCACGACGCTGAATTCGTTCGGCACCGCGGTGTTTTCAAACGGACCGGCGACGCTTGCCTCGAAGCTCGCCAAGCCCGCCGAACGTGGCGTCGTGCTTGGGCTCAATCAGTCGGCCGGCAGTCTTGGCCGGTTCTTTGGCCCAACTTTCGCCGGTGTCCTTTATGCCCAGGTCGGCCACACGGCGCCGTTCGCCGTCGGCATTGTCGGCATGATCGTGGGCCTCGGCTTTACCATCGCCCTCAAGCGGAAACTGGTCGCGGCCGAGTCCGCCGGCTGATCGAAATCAACTGGCGGCGATCTTGTCGGCCAGATCCTTGGAGCTGACGTTGAGCTCTGGGTTCTTCAACGCCTCCAGTTCCTGATGCACGATGCGGAAGATGCGGTTGATGTATTCCGCGTGCCACATCTGACGCTCGCGCGCGGCTTCGTTGTCGGGCCGGAACGCATCGATTGCCGTCTTGCTGACCGGCTGCCCCGCTTCAAGCAGGCGTTCGACCGTATCGAGCCGCTCGCGCATCACGGCGAGTTCTGTCGCGACCGCGAGCGTAATCGAGAACACGCGCTCGACGGCGGGATCGTCGAAGAAATAGGGGCGCTCGCCCTTGGCTTTGGCGTTGGCGAGGGCATTCACGTCGATGTCGGTCATGAGACTACTTCCAAGCTCCAAACAGATACCAGAATTCGCCCTTGCGCGCGCCGTCGTTGGCGGCGTCATCGGCGCGTTTCAGCTCCGGTTTGTGCCGCGACAAGGTCGAAGCCCAGTCCTGATACATGCCGGGCTCGATATCGGCCTCGGTGGCGCCGTCGAACAGCCGATCGCGGCCAAAACCGGCGGCGGCCATTTCGTCAAAGACATTCATCATATGAAGCTTGCGCCAAAACGGCTCGTTGTTGAACCAGGCGTCCCAGTCGCGCGTGAAGCGGTCCCATAACGGGGTGTCGGCCGCAAAATTCGGCTGCTCGATATGAAGCGTCAGCCCACCAGGTCTCAACATCTCGTGGATTTTCTTGAGCCCGGCTCGCACTGTCGCCACGCTGGTCTCGTGCCAGAACATCGTCGTCTGAATCCAATCAAAGCTGTTGGCCGGGAAGGGCAGGTCGTCGGCGCTGGCCTGGATGAACTGGACATTGCCATAACCCATGGCCTGCGACCGCGCATGGGCATAGCGCAGTGTCGGTGCCGCGGCGTCAACCGCGACGACTTCGGCGTCGGGAAACGCCTGGACGATCGGTAGCGTATTCACGCCGACACCGGCGCCAAGGTCGAGGATGCGGCGCGGTTTGAAATCGGGGAACTTTTCGGCGAGGTACCTCACCAGCGCCCGTCCGGCGCCGTCGCCGCGCGCGCTCATCGAGCCGGCGGTCGTGACGAAGAGTCCCGCTTCGTACGCCGCGCCCGACAGCACGTCGCCTGGCGTCGCCTCGCTGTAGTAGCTGCCGGGCATCCAGTGATTGTCAACTTGAGCGAGGTAATCCGGCGGCGTCACGCGCGGATCGAGCACCAGGGTATTCTTGCCGGCATTCAGCGCTGCTGCCTTTGCCGACATCTTGCCGAGCTGGCGAAGGACGACGTGACGGCCCGACTGCTGGCGCATCTCCATGGTGCTGCGACGGGTCGCCGCCCAGAACTGATAAAGCGGATCGCATTTCATCGCGTCGCGCACTTCGCATTGATCGCGCAACGCTCTGCCATGCGCCTTATCGAATGCTGGTGCGACGCGAGACTCGAACGCGAGTTTGGTCCCCGGGAAAATCTTCTGGCCAATGTGGACGTTGAGATTTGTCAAAAAATTGAATCGCGCAGTCTCATCGTGTGTGACGTCGGGCGATAGGCCGTGGCGGCCGACGCGGTCGTAGGTGGGCGGCAAAACGGACGACATGGCTGAGCCTCTCACGCCCAACGAAGGAAAGCCCACGGATTAGGGCCTTGGCGGTCTTCCGGCAAGCCTTTCGGCCATCCGCCATGTGGTTGAATTTCATTCTCAATTGGTCGGCTCTCGGCGGCTCTCGAATTCCCCTTGCTTGACGCGCGGGCGATGCGATACCCACCCGCCCACGCAGTCCCATTCGAGGTTGTGGAGGCCCACATGCCGACCATTCACGTCACCGATCGTTCAGGCGCAAAGCAGACTATCGACGGCAAGGTCGGCCAGACGGTGATGGAGATCCTGCGCGACAAGAACATCGACGTCGAAGCCATCTGCGGCGGCTGCTGTTCCTGCGCGACGTGCCATGTTTTCGTTGACGATGCCTGGGCGGCCAAGCTCCCGGCGCGCTCCGAGGATGAGCAAGAACTGGTCGAAGAGACCGAATCGTATAAGGCGGCCAATTCGCGGTTGTCCTGCCAAATCAAATTCACGCCTCAGCTCGACGGCCTGTCGTTGACCGTCGCGCTGTCTGAATGATCCGCGCCGCCCTGGCGGGGCTCTTGATTGCAGCGGGAGCCGCCCGCGACGCCGCATCTTTCGATATTCGCTACGGCACCAAGGGGCTCCCCGTCAGTCATGGCAACCCGTACATGGCCAACGGCTCACCCTCCATGTTCACATGGATGGCGATGTTCGACGGTCTCACCCAGCTCGATGTTGAAGGTCGGTTGTCTCCGGCCTTGGCGTTGTCCTGGGATGTGGTTTCGCCGACCCGCTGGCGATTCAAGTTGCGACCAGGCGTGGTCTTTTCAAACGGCGAGCCGTTCACGGCCGATGCGGTCGTCGCGACCATTGCCTGGCTCAAGACGCCGGAGGGATCGCGGACGGTCATCGGCGGCGAAATTCGCGCCGTCGCATCGGCGACGCGCGAGGATGATCTTACCGTTCTGATCGATACCGACCGGCCGGACGCCATTCTTCCTCGGCGACTTTCGGCGGTCTCGATCGTCGCGCCAAAGGCTTGGGCGGAGCTCGGCCCCGACGCCTTTGCCCGCAATCCGGCGACCACGGGCTCGTTCATGATCAACGACTGGTCGGGTAACGTTGGCCGTCTCACGCTCAAAGCCTTTGCCAAATCCTGGCGTCCGCCCAAAGCGGAGCGCTTGATCGTCGTCAACATGCCCGACAATCCGGCGCGCGTTCAGGCGCTTCTGTCGGGCCAGATCGACATCGCCGGTAATGTCGGCGTCGACGATATCGACATGATTGAGACGGCCGGCGGCGCTGTGACCATTACGCCGTCGTGGTCGGTGCAGTCGCTCGCATTCCGGCTTGAGCCCGGGCGCAAGACGCCGCTCGCCGATGTGCGCGTGCGTCGCGCTCTCAACCTCGCAGTCGACAAGGACGCGATCGTCAACGGACTGTTTCGCGGTCAGATGCGGGCCGCCGGCCAGCCCGCGGCCGTTGGCACGACCGGACACGACCCAACCGTGACGCCGTATCCCTTTGACGCCGTAAAGGCCAAGGAATTGCTTGCCGAGGCCGGCTATCCGAACGGTTTTCCGCTTACGCTGGAAGTGATGGTTGATCGCACGCCGGGCGATGCTGCTGTTTTTCAAACCGTCGCCGATCAGCTTGGGGCGATTGGGGTGAAGGTGACCCTTCGCCAGATCACCTTCGCGACATGGTACTCACGTTATTTGTCGGGCGAATGGGGGCCAGAGACGGACGGCTTCGTGCTGGGTTGGAACGCAGCGCCTTACAACGACGTGCAGCGCCCGATGGAAGTCTACTCGTGCCTGAAGCCGAACCCGTTCTATTGCAACCGCGATATCACCGACCTCTTGGTGGCCGCGGGCGAGGAAATGAATCTCGAAACGCGCGAGACGATGTTGCGGGAACTCGCCGGCGCCTATCGTGACGACGCGCCGGCCATTTTTCTGACCGAGACCTTCGATCTGTTCGGCGTATCGCGACGCGTCCAGGGTCTCGCCATCCGCAATCGCGTGCCGGTCTACGAAGCGATCACGATCAAGTAATCGTCGTCAATTGCGCGGCGTCGACGGCGCACGCATTGCGCGGTTCTTGAGCCTGTGGCCCACCGACACGATCGCCTTGATCGCGGGGACCAACTCCTGACCCAGCGGCGTCAGTGCGTACTCGACCGACGGTGGCGAGGTCGGCATGACGGTACGTTCGATGACTCCTTTGGTCGCGAGCCCACGCAGACGCGCGCTCAGGACCTTTGCCGAAATGCTCGGGATATCGACTTTGAGTTCGCCGAACCGGCGCGGCCCGCCGCTCAAATACCAAAGCACGTTCGGTGTCCATGCGCCTCCCAAGAGCGACATGCACTCGGTCAACGGGCACGACGGCATCGGCGGCGGCGTCCTGTTTTTGCGAACCTTGAGGGCCATGGCGAAAAATCCTGGTTACCGGACGGAAACTCGAAAGTGCTGGTTACCAAAAGATAGTTAGTGCGTTTCCGTAAGTATTACCCCATATCGGCGCCACATCGTCAACACACAGGAGACTTCACGATGAAACTCTACTACTCGCCTGGCGCCTGTTCGCTATCGCCCCATATTGTCCTTCGCGAACTTGGCCTACCGTTCAACCTTGTCCGGGTCGATTTGAAAACCAAGGTCACCGAAACCGGCGCCGACTTTAGGGCTATCAACCCCAAAGGTTATGTTCCGGCGTTGGAGATCAAATCCGGCGTCGTTCTGACCGAGGGACCGGCCGTGATCCAATATCTCGCCGACCAGAACCCAAAGTCCAATCTCGCGCCAGCCGCCGGTACGATCGAGCGCGCGAGGTTGCAGGAACACCTCAACGTCATCTCGGCCGAGCTGCACAAGGCCTTTGGACCGTTGTTCCACGCCGACGCTTCCGCCGCCGAGAAAGCCGGAGCCCCCGCGGCGATCGGCCGGCAACTCGATGTGTTCGAAGCGGCACTCGCGGATGGTCGACCATATCTGCTCGGACAGGATTACTCGATCGCCGACCCTTATTTGTTCGTCATCGGCGGATGGGTGAAACCCACCGGCATCGGCTACGACAAGTGGCCGAAGCTCGGCGAGCATTGGAGCCGCATCGCCAAGCGTGACGCGGTTCGCGCCGCGCTGCGCGCTGAAGGCTTGGCATAGAGGATGTATAATATGGACCCGCGCGAGGCTGAAATCACCGCCGTCATATACGACTATTTTGACGGCCTCTATCACAGTGACGCGTCCAGGCTGGCGCGGGTCTTTCATCCGCTGGCGCGATACTCGTGCGCGACCGAGGGCGAGCTCACGCATCTTGGCATGGACGTGTACCTGCCGATTGTCGCCAATCGTCCGTCCCCCGCCAGTCGCGGTGAAACTCGACGCGACAAGATCGACGCAATCGAATTTGCCGGACCGGTCACCGCATTTGTGCGAGCGTCATGCGCAATCGGCCCCAAACAATTCACCGATTTCCTGTCGTTCGTTCGCGTGGACGGCGCCTGGCGGATCATCGCCAAGGTCTTTCATTTTGACTTAATTTAACCGAGGAGGTTCGGATGTCCTATGTGAATATCAAGGTCACCCGCGAGGGAGTGACCGATCGGCAGAAAGCCGTGCTTATCAAAGGCGTCACGGACTTGCTGGCGCAGGTCCTGAACAAGCCCCCGGCACTCACGCATGTCGTGATCGATGAGGTCGAACTTGCCAACTGGGGCGTCGGCGGGCTGCCGGCGCCGGAATTTCGGCGGCAATCCCAGCAGTCAAAGTGACTCGATCTCCGCGGCGATATTGTCGCGCGCACGACGTTCGGCGTCGCCCCGATAGTGTACGGTTCTAAAGATGGTGTCCCTCGCCAACTCTGACTTGAGAAATTTCTTGCGACCCATCTGGTAGATGAGATCAGGGTACATCGAGAATTCGCGTCTTACGGCAGCTGCATGAGCGAGATACGCTTGGCGCTCGGTGGCAAGGATGCTGCGGTCGACATCCCAGAACAAGCGGCCGTCAGATGTCTCGAGCCCTTCGCCACCGCTGCTCTCGATGAGCGCAATTGCGGCCGCGAAATCGGATAGCGAAGCACTGACATGGCCGGCCGCGTGCGCGGTGCGCAAAGTGTCGGCGCTACGAGCTTCATTGTCACTCTTGCCGGGAATGTAAACGATGTCGTGATAAATGCTGGCCAATTAGAATCCGACCGGCGCAGCGACATCGCAGGCCAAGCCGTCAGCAGCCGCCAGGACAGCGAGAATATGATTCCAGGTGTGATAGTGCCGTTGCGGTTCGCCATAAGCAGAGAGAACGCGCAGCCATTCGTCATCCGACAAAATTGGTCGAGAAATCAATCGAGAAGATGGAGGAGATGACGGAGGTGCCATTAGGTGAGTCCGTGCGGTGCTTAGCATAGCCGATCACGGCAGATGCGACATGGCCGTCGGCGGTCGGGAATGATAGCTTGATGGTGCCGACGCGTGGTTGGAAAACGGGGCACCGATGAGCCAACAGGATCTTCGCGAGCGACTGGCGATCTTCGCCGGAAATACCGGGGGCATAGAGTCCTGGCTCCAGCCATCCGCGCCGCCTGTCGTGTTCGAGACGCTGGCCCGCATTGACCAGGAGCCGATGTCGCGGGCGACACTCAATCAATTGTTATTGTTATCGCACGAAGCGGCCATGTCGGAAGGATTCTTCCGGTATTACTGGGAAGCCGTTCCGGCGCCGGGCAAGCATCCTTACGATGTGAGGAAGATTCCAGGTTATGCCCACGGCCGGCCGACGGGGCGCATTTCCTCGATCGATCACCTGATCTGGGGGCTGTACCGCTTCTACGTGGATTGTCTGCTGTTTCACGGCAGCATGCGCAACGGCTACCGACAAACGCGTGCGCTCGATTTCGACGCGCTCAGCCGGTCTTTTTTGGCGCGTTGCATCGATACCGGCGCCCTGGCGGCCCGTGGACCGGCATTGCCGTTGTCGGTCATTCCAAAAGACAATCGGTACTTGATCTCTGAAATGGCGTGCAAGTCGTTCGAGCCGCGCGATACGGCGGCCGAGGACATGCTCGATCATCTGCGTAGCGAATACGAAGCGGCGCGCGCGAGCGGTATCGGCGGCATATCGGTCAAGGACCTGTTGTCGGGCAAACGGACGCGCAAGAACGCGGTGCGGCAGGGCGAGTTCGAGTTTTCCGCCGCGGAATTTCAAGACGAACTGATC
>VGEM01000018.1 GCA_016869315.1 Alphaproteobacteria bacterium
CCTGTCAATCAATGGCCCGGCCATTGGCTCATTGGACAACTTTGACCGACGGTCAATCGCCGCCAAGTGTCCGGCCGAATCGGTGCAAGATTGCGCCGTTCGTCCTGAGCCACGCGCGCGCGGCCTTGCGATCGTCGACCAGCATGTCGACCGTCCGCCAGAACGCAAGCGAATGGTTCATGTGTTTCAGGTGCGCGACTTCATGGGCGACGACATAGCGAGCAACGCGTACCGGCGCCAGAACCAGCCGCCAGCTCAATGAAATCGTTCCATCGGGCCCGCAACTGCCCCAGCGCGATTTTGGGTCGCGAAAGATCACGCGCCGGGCCGGCCGGCCCAGGGTCGCAGCTACATCGCGGACCATCGCGCCGAGCTCGCGCTTGGCCTCGATCTTCAGCCAATCGCGAACCCGGCGCGCCAGATGTTCGACGGCGCCGCTCACCATCAGCGTCTCGCCGTCACGCCGAACGCCGGCGCGGCCGGCCAGGGAGTGCCGGATCGTAAGGTCGGTTCCCAACATCGAAATCAAGCTGCCGTCGCATAATGGCGCCGCGGTCGGGAGCGCCGCGACTTGTCGCTCAATCCAGCGCCGTTGTTGAGCAACGAATTTGAGGACAAGGCTCGATCCCACGCGCCTTGGTCGAACCAGGACGATCGCGCCCGCGGCGGCATCGACGCGGAGACTCATCCGCCGCGCCCGCGGACTGATGCGATGGCGAATTTTCTCGATCAGCGCAGTGTCGAGCACCTGCCCAAGATCGGGATCCGACGGCGGCTCTAGAAATCGGGCCATGACACCACATGCTTGGCCAGCGGTCCCGCCTCCCGCTCGCCGATCGCGCGATCCTTGACCGAGATCCCGGCGCGGTGAACCGCGTCGGCCGACCCGGACTTCAACGGGTGCCAGGCCGGCAGATCCTGGCCCTCGGCGACCAATCGGTAAGCGCAGGTTTGTGGCAGCCAGTCCATCGTCGGCACGGACGCAGGGGTCAAAACGACGCAGTCGTGAACCAGTCTTTTGCGCCGCGGATAATCGCCGCAGCGACAGGTGTCGAGGTCAAGCAGCCGGCAGGCGACGTTGGTGATCGCGATGGTGTTGTCCCGGCACCGCAATTTATGAAGGCAGCATTTGCCGCATCCGTCGCACAGACTTTCCCACTCCGCTTGCGACATCTCGGCCAGCGATTTTCGCCGCCAGAACGGCGCACGATCGGCCGTTTGGAGGTCGAGGGTCATTTGGTCGGGCTGATCTCGCGCCGGATGCGCGCCGCCATCTGCTCGGCGGTATCGCGCGGACCGAAGTGGTCGATGTACCGGCCATCGCGGCCCATGAAGTAGACGTAGCCCGAGTGCTCCATCATGTAGTCGGCCTGATCGCCCTCGGATTTCGCCTTGTCGACGGCCTTGCGAAAGAACACACGATAGCTGTCGGCCGCTCCTTTGACGGCGTCCGCCGATCCGGTGAGGCCGAGAAATCGCGGATGGAAATTGGCGAGGTACTGTCCGACGATTTCGGGCGTATCGCGATCGGGGTCGACCGTGATGAATACCGGCACGACGTTGTCGCCGAGCGGTCCGGCAATTTCGAGCGCTTGAGAGACGGTCTGTAGCGTCAGCGGACAGACATCGGGACAATGGGTGAAGCCAAAAAAGACCAGTGCGTATTTCCCCTTGAGCGCAGCTTCGGTCGCAGCATTGCCGCGTTGATCGATCAGATTGAAGGCGCCGCCGATCTCGACCTCCCCCGTGACCACGCGCGAGCGGAGCGGCTCGGGCCGGATTCCCGGAAAGTAAAGCGCCAGCACGATCAGCATGCCGAACACCATGGTCGCGGCGATGATCAGTTGACGGCGGGTCATCGCGAGCCTCCTACCTAAGAGCTGCCAGGCGTCGGCCGATCTCGGCGGCCAAGGCGCCGCCCGGCGGAGCCGTGCCCTGGGCGGTTGTCCACTTGGTGCGTGCGGTCGCGGCATCGCCCGCTTTAGCCGCGGCCAGTCCCTCGACCAGGAGGCCTTCGGCGTTTCTCGGATCGAGGCGCAGGGCCTCACGGGCCGCCGAGATCAAATTGTCGGGCAGCGGCGATGGTCCGTCGACTTGGGTGTCGCCCCATACCAGCGCGATGTACTGGAGCTTGGGCGCGAGTTCGTCGGGCTTGACGCGCATGGCCTGCTCGAACGCACGCGTTGCACCTGCATTGTCTTTCAGCACCATGTAGGACCGGCCCAGCATCATCCAGCCATTGTAGTCGTCGGGATTGTTCTCGAGCCGGCCGGCAAGGCTGCCGACCATGGCCTGAATGCCCTGAAGGTTCTCGGCCGAGAACTGCCCCTTGAGGGCGCCGACGTCGGGCGATGTGACATCGTCGGGATCGCTTGGTGGCGCCACGTTGGCGCTCGCCACGTCGGCAGGCGGCGGAGCAGCGACCGGCGCGCCGTCGGCCAGATCGAGCGGATGAACGGGCTCCACGTTCATCGGCATGATCTGCGACGCCTGGGCGACTTGAAACATCTGCTGGCGCACGGTTTCGGTCCAGGGGGCGTCATCCGGGGCGCCGGCCGTGAGTTCGCGCCAGATGGCGATCGCGGTTCGTTCCTCACCGCGCTGGGCATAGGACATGCCGACATAAAATCGCGCGCGCGGGTCTTCGCGGTTGCGGTTGAGGGCCGTCAGAAAGGCCTCCCACGCTTCGCTTGTCACCTCGCCGCCGGCCGCGGCGGTCGCCATCTCGCCGAAATCCGAGAACGACTCGCTGCCCTCGGGCCCGAGTGACAGAACCTTTCGGAACGCTTCGCGGGCCTCGGCGAACTTCTCGGATTGCCGATAGCTGCGGCCGAGCAGGGCCCAGCCCTTGATGTCATTGGGGTTGGCGGCGAGGCGCGCGGCCAATTGCTCGATCATGGCGTTGAACTCGGCGTTGCCATGACCCTCGTCGCGCGCGACGAGGGCGGCCGGCGCGTCCGGCAGGGTCGGCGAGCCGAGCGCAAGGTAGGTGCCGAGCGCCATGAACGGGACCATGACCGCAATCGCGGCGGTCATGACGGCACGGGACCCCGCACCGACCGAAGCGCCAGTGGGACCAGACCGCGCGGCGGCAGCCAACATCCGTCGCTGGATCTCGATCCGTGCGCCGGTCGCCTCGTCGGGGCCGATCACGCCGCGGGCGAGATCGCGCTCGAGCTCGGCGAGCTGATCCTTGAACACGGCGACATCGGCGGCATCGTCGCCGGTTTGCGAGCCGTCACGGATCAACGGCGCCATCAGGGCGCCGATGACGATCAAGGCAACAATCCCGAAAGCGACCCAGATCACGGCGCGCCATCCATCAGGCGCTTCAATTTGAGCGCCTCATCGGAACTCAGCGCCGTCGGCTCCGCCATCGCCCGTCGCCGCATCGTCCGGATCAACACCAAAAGGCCAAGAGCCAGGAGGACCGCTGGGGCGACCCACAAGGCGATCGTGGTCGGCATCACCCGGGGCTTGAGCAGAACGAAATCGCCATAGCGCTCGACCATGTAGTCGAGCACCGCCTGATTGCTGTCGCCGGCGTTGATTCGATCACGCACCAGAATGCGCATGTCCTTCGCCAGCTCGGCGTTCGAATCATCGATACTCTCGTTCTGGCAGACGACGCAGCGGAGCGCCTTGCTGACCTCGCGGGCGCGCGACTCAAGGGCGGGATCGGCGAGGCGCTCGGAAGGCTCGACGGCCAGCGCGCCCAAGGAAATCGCCGTCATCATCGCGATCAGCCCCATCCTCACTTCGACAGCTCCATGACAAGCGGCTTGATGGTGCGTTCCCAGGCCTCGGGCGAAATCGGCCCGGTGTGCTTGTAGCGGATGACGCCCTGGCGATCGACGACAAAGGTCTCGGGCGCGCCCGTCACGCCGAACGCAATGGCCGCCCTGCTTTTTGGGTCCTGGCCGATGCGGGCGTAGGGATCGCCGTGCTTGGCGAGCCAGCCAAGGCTGGCGGCCGGCGAATCGCGCCAGGCGATGCCTTGCACCGGCACCACGCCCGACTTTGCGATTTCGTTCAGCACCGGATGTTCGGCCAAGCAGGCGACGCACCACGATCCCCAGATGTTGACCAACGCGACCTCGCCCCGGAGATCCTCGTCCGTCAGCCCATCGGGGTTGCGACCGCGCCCAGGGATCGCGTCGAGCGCCATGTCGGGCACCGGCGTGTCGAGCAGCACCGTGGGCAGAATACGCAGGTCCTCGCCGCGGCCGACGTCGAGCAAGCGCTTGCCGAACACCAGCATCAGGGCGCCGACAATCGCGAGCGGCAGCAAAAAAACGAGACGGCCCCGCATCTTGTTACGCGGCCGCTTGCACGGCCGCGACGGTCGAAGCGCGCCGACCCGCGCCGACCCGGTAGCGCCGATCGGTCAGCGAGACGAACCCGCCCAATCCCATCATCAGAACGCCGGCCCATAGCCAGGGCACGAAGGGCTCGATGAAAATCCGACTGACGAAGGCCCCCTCGTCGCCGTCGGGTTCGCCGATCACCGCATAGAGATCGCGGGTGAACGTCGAAAGAATAGCCGCTTCGGTAGTGCCTTGCGGCGGCTGCGCGTAACTGCGCCGCTCGGGGGTCAATACCGCGACCGGGGCGCCGTCCTTGGTGACCGTATATGTGCCCTGGACCGCTTCGTAATTGGGACCATCGGTGCGACGGGCGCCGTCAAAGGTGAACCGATAGCCGCCGGCGTCAATATGCTGACCCGGCTTCAAGGCCTCGATCCGCTCTTCTTTCCACGCGCTCGCCCCGGTGATGCCGACGATCACCACCGCCATGCCGAGATGCGCGAGCGTCATGCCATGCGCGGCGCGGGGCATGGCGAGAACGCGAGACAGCGACGGCATGCCGTTCAAGGAGGCGCGCGACAGCCATTCCACAATCGCGGCGGCGCCAAGCCAGGCGGCAAGCGCCATGCCCGCAGCCGCGGCGATTGCGCCGAGACCGCCACCGGTCAGCAGCCACACACCGGCAAAGACGGCGATGGCGGTCACGAACGCCAATTTGAGGCGTTGCAGTGCTCCCGACAGATCGGCGCGCTTCCAGGCGAGGAACGGGCCGACGCCCGTCAGCAGCAACAAAGGCGTCATCAAGGGAATGAACACGGCATTGAAGTAGGGCGGGCCGACCGAGAGTTTGCCAAGGCCGATCGCTTCGGCGAGGAGGGGATACAGGGTTCCCACCAGGACGGTCGCGGCCGCGGTCGTCAGCAGCAGGTTGTTGATCAGCAGGCCGCCCTCGCGCGAAATCGGCGCGAACAGGCCGCCGCCCTCAAGCGCCGGCGCGCGGATCGCATAGAGCGTCAACGATCCACCGACCGCAATGCCGAGCAATAACAAGACGAACACGCCGCGCGCCGGATCCGAGGCGAAGGCGTGCACCGATGTGATGATTCCCGAGCGCACCAGGAAAGTCCCCAGCATGCTGAGCGAAAAGGTGATCAGTGCAAGTAGGACCGTCCAGCTCTTCAACGTTTCGCGGCGTTCGACCACGATCGCCGAATGCAGCAACGCCGTCCCCGTCAGCCATGGAATGAAGGAGGCGTTCTCGACCGGATCCCAAAACCACCAGCCGCCCCACCCCAGTTCGTAATAGGCCCACCAGCTGCCGAGGCCGATGCCAAGGGTGAGGAAGGTCCAGGCGGCGAGCGTCCAGGGCCTGACCCAGCGTGCCCAGGCAGCGTCGACGCGGCCTTCGATCAGGGCGGCGACCGCGAACGAAAACGCCATCGAGAAGCCGACATAGCCCAGGTAAAGCATGGGCGGATGGAAGGCGAGACCGGGATCCTGCAGCAACGGATTGAGCCCGCGTCCCTCGATCGGCGCCGGATCGATGCGAAGGAACGGGTTGGACGTGAACAGGACGAACAGCAGAAATCCAAGGCCGATCATGCCTTGAACCGACAGCACGCGCGCGCGGAGCCGCTCGGGCAGATTGCCGCCGAATGCGGCGACCGCGGCGCCAAAGGCCGCGAGGATCAGGATCCACAGGACCATCGAGCCCTCATGGTTCCCCCACACGCCCGATATCTTGTAAAGCAGCGGCTTGGCCGTGTGGGAGTTCTGGAAAACGTTGACCACCGAGAAATCGGAATTGATGAAGCACCACATCAACGCGCTGAACGAGGTGGTGACCAGCGCCAGCTGAAGCAGCGCCGCCGGGCGGCCGACATCCATCCACGCGCTGACGCCGCGCGCGGCGCCCATCATCGGCACGATCGATTGAATCAGAGCGACCGGCAGTGCCAGCGCCAGGGCAAAGTGTCCGAGTTCGGCGATCATGGCGTGTCCGCCACGGGTTCCATGCCCGGCTGCCAATGGCCGTTCTTCTTGAGCGCGTCGGCGACTTCGCGCGGCATGTAATTCTCGTCGTGTTTGGCCAGCACCTCGCTCGCCTGAAACACGCCATCGGGGCCGAGCCGGCCTTCGGCGACGATGCCTTGGCCTTCGCGGAACAGGTCGGGCAATACGCCGGTGTAGCTGACGGAGATCTTCTCAACCGTGTCGGTGACGATGAAGCTGACGGTGCCGCCCGCCTTGGTGACGCTGCCGTCTTCGACCAGGCCGCCAAGCCGAACCCGCTGATCGGCCGCAAGGTTACGTTCTTTGATTTCGCTCGGGCTGAAGAAGAAGACGATGGCGTCGTTCATGGCGGTCAGAACCAATGCGGCGCCGCTGCCAAGCAGGGCGAGTCCCAGCACAACCAGAATCATGCGGCGGTTCTTGCGGCTCATAGTCTTGGCGGTCATTGCGTCTCCTGGCCGCGCCGGGCGGCTCTCAGATCCTCGAATTCGCGCTCGCGGGCTTTCCAGCCTTGCCACGATAGAACCAGTGCGCCGACCAATCCGATGGCGGCCGCGGCATAGGAACTCCAGACGAAGACGGCGTAACCGCCCATGGCGAAATATGTGACGAGCTGGTCCATCGTCTTATTCCGCCGCCGCCAGGCTTTGCCGCGCGTTTCGGATTTTCGCCGCCAGCAGTTCGGCGCGGAGGCGTATAATGACGACGCTGACATAGAAAGCGGTGAAGCCCGCGACCATGATCAGCAACGGCCGCGCCATGTCGCCGCTCAACGTCAGCCCATCCATGGTGATGATCGTCCCCTGGTGCAACGTGCTCCACCACTCGACCGAGAAATGGATGATCGGCACGTTGACCGACCCGACCAGCGCAAGGATAGCGGCCGCGCGATCGCCACGTTCCGGGTCGTCGAAGGCGTCGAGCAGCGCGATGTATCCGATGTAGATGAAGAACAGGATCAGTACCGACGTCAGTCTCGCGTCCCACACCCAAAACGTACCCCACATCGGCTGGCCCCACAGCATGCCCGAGATCAGGCAGACGGCTGCGAACATCGCCCCCAACGGCGCCGAGGCGCGGGCAATCAGATGCGCCACCGTATGCCGCCAGATCAGAAAGGCGGCACTGGAGCCCGCGATCACCATGTAGACCATCAGCGACATCCAGGCGGCCGGCACATGGACGTACATGATGCGGACCGTTTCGCCTTGCTGATAGTCGGGCGGCGAGAACACCAGCGCGAGCGGCAATCCAATCACAAAAGCCGCGACCGCGATCGCCGTCGACCACGGCAGGACGGCGTTGGCGATGCGAATGAATTGGGTGGGGTTGGCGTACTTGTGCATGGCTCTTTGCGAAAAATCCGATCCGGTGTTTACCATATATAATGCCGACCGTAGCCCTGTTGCGGGCGCGGCGGCGCATATCTAACCATTTGATTTATAACAACTATTCGACGGCGGATCGCAAGGCCGCGACGGTCGCCCACGGACAAAGGCTGGCGGCCACCAAGAGAAGGCCTGCCAGCACCTGAAGCGGCAGGACATGGCCGGTGCCGGTGATGGCCGCCTCGACGGCGGCGGCGCCAAAAATCAGGACCGGCACATAGAGCGGCAGCAGAAGAACCGCGACCAGTACGCTGCCGCGGCGGGCGCCGAGAACGAGGGCGCTGCCGACGGCGCCGAGCAGACTCAAGATCGGCGTGCCGAGACCGAGACCGATCATCAACGGCGCGAGGCCGGTATTGGGCAGCTGTAGCGCCAGCGCGACCACTGGTGCGACGACCATCAATGGAACGGCCGTGACCAGCCAGTGCGCAACCACTTTGGCGACGACCAGAACCAAATGATCGGTTGATATCACCAGCTGTTCAAGCGAGCCGTCATCGAAGTCGGCCGCAAACAGCCGATCGAGCGACATCAGCACGGAGAGGAGCGCCGTGGTCCACACGACGCCTGCGGCAATCCGCGCCAGGACGCCAGCTTCCGGGCCGACGCCGAAGGCAAACAGGATCGCCGCGATGACGAAGAAGGCAAGCACCACGGCGGTGTCTCCGGCATGACGCACCGCGAGCTTGAGGTCGCGCCGGACAATGGCGGCAAAGACGCTCACGCGGCCTCCGCAGATTCTTCAAGCGGGTGAAAGGCGGCGAGGTTCAGAGTTGTCGCGTCGTCCACCAGCGCCTCACCGTGGCTCGCGATCACCACCAACCCGCCTGCCGCGCGATGATCGGCGATCGCGCGCCGGAGGGCGCCGAGAGCCGCATCGTCGAGCGTGTTGGTGGGCTCGTCCAGGAGCCACAGTGGCGCCGCTCCCAATTTGAGCCGCGCCAGGGCCAAGCGATGCCGCTGTCCGGCCGAGAACAGTCGAGCCGGAAAGTCGGCCAGGCGGGCGAGATCGAAGGCGGCGAGCGCGGCCATGACATCCCCATCGCGGCCGCCATAGAGCGAAGACCAGAAGGCCAGGTTTTCGCGCGCCGTCAGGGCCGGCTTGATGGCATCGAGATGTCCGACGAATCGCATCTGCCTGCCGAAACCATCTTCAACCGGCTGGCCCCGCCAGCGAAGCGCGCCCAGAAACGGCTGGGCCAGCCCCGCCATCAGCCGAAGCAGGGTGGTCTTGCCGCTGCCGTTGGGGCCCCGGAGGGTCAAAGCAGCGCCGGCATCGAGCGCGAACGACAGCGACGAAAACACCAGCCGCCCGCCGCGGCGGCAGGCCAATTGATCGCCGGAGAAGCGCGCCGGATGCGAGGGGGGCGACATCATGGCGCGGACCATATCAGAAACAATCGGATCGCACCTGACCATGAATGTCCGGCTGGGCAAATCCCGCCACGGCTCTATGCTGTGGTGACGCATCGCCGGTTTTGGAGGACCGCCATGCTGGTCAACTGTATCGCGTATCAGGACGGCCGCAAGCTCGCCGAGATCCCGGTGAGCGACATCCACAACTATGTCTCGCGGCCTGACTGTTTTGTCTGGGTCGCGCTGCGAGATGCGACGCCCGAGGAACTCGAATCGATGCGGATCGAGTTTTCGCTCCACGAACTTGCGGTCGAAGACGCGCGCCACGGCCATCAACGGCCCAAGGTCGAGGAATACGGCGACACCGTCTTCGCCGTGATTCAGATGATCGAGGCCAAGGACGGCGATCTCGCGCTCGGCGAGGTCAACATCTTCGCCGGACCGAATTTTGTCCTCTCGGCCCGCCGCGACACAACCCAAGGCTTCTTGGCGGTGCGCGAGCGTTGCGAGCGTGAACCGCACTTGTTGAGGCATGGCTCGGGCTTCGTTCTCTACGCGCTGATCGATTCCGTCGTGGACCGCTATTTCCCGGTTTTCGACTCGATCGAGACCGAGCTCGAGACGATCGAGTCGGACATCTTCGCCAAACGAGTCCCGGCGCGCGAAACCATTGAGCGGCTTTACGGTCTGAAGCGGAAGATGCTGACCGTTCGTCACGCCGTGTCGCCGTTGATCGAGGCCGTCGGCAAGCTGCATGGCGGGCGGGTGCCCGCGGTGTGTCTTCAAACGCAGGATTACTTCCGCGATGTCTACGATCACCTGCTCAGGCTCAATGCCTCGATCGACGATTTGCGCGACACCGTCGGCGCCGCGATGCAGGTGTCGCTGTCGATTTCGACCATCGAGGAAACCGAGGTTACCAAGCGACTGGCCGCCGGCGGCGGCATCTTTGCTGCGGTCACGGCGTTTGTCGGCATCTGGGGCATGAACTTCAAATACATGCCCGAGCTCGCGTGGGAATTCGGCTACCCTGCCGCGCTCACGTTCATCGTTTTCATTTGCGTGTTCTTGTACTGGCGCTTTCGCAAATCAGGGTGGCTGTGATGCGCGGGCGATCCTGGGTGCTAGTGATCGGTCTGTGCCTGACAGCAGGCTGTGCGCCGCCGCCGCCGCCGTCCGGCGAGCCCTTCGATGTCATGACCGCGCTGCAGCAGGCCAACCGCGCGCCGCCACCCGCGGGGAACGCGTGGCGAACCACCTGCCGACGCATCACCGCAAAAGAGTGCTGGTGACGATCAATCGACGCAGGCGCGGCGTGCACCCAGCGCCGCCGCTTGATTGCGGATTCGTTTGATACGCTCGCTGACCCTTGGACCCGGCGCGTTCACCGACCAGCGTCGCGGGCTTGGCAGCACGGCGGCAAGGCGTGCCGCCTCGTCGGCCGAGAGGTCAGCCGCCGATTTTCTGAAATGGTGGCGGGCGGCGGCTTCGGCGCCGTAAACACCATTGCCCCACTCGACGACGTTGAGATAGATCTCGATGGTGCGCCGTTTGGTCCACACCATTTCAGCGAAGACCGTCAGCCATGCCTCAAGCCCTTTGCGCAGCCAGCTGCGCTCGGGCCACAGGAAGACGTTCTTGACGGTCTGCTGGGTAATGGTGCTGCCGCCACGCAGTCGGCGTGAATTGCTGGACGCGAGATATCGCCGCCAGGCGCTTTCGATCGATTCCCTATCGAAGCCGAAGTGCTCGCAGAACTTGGCGTCCTCGGCGACGATCACCGCCGACACCAGCTGAGGTGCGATGCGTTCGAGCGGCACCCACGTCTGCCGGGTTTCAGCGCCGCCACCCGCCCGCAAAGCCATCAACGGCGTGTAAGGAACCGGCAAGAGAGCAAACACGAGGCACGCGACGACCGGCAGCCCGACGCCGACAGCGAGCAATAAGCCGACGACGAACCTGCCCTTACCCTTGGGTTGCGACATATATTGAAAACCACCTCAAGGTTAGTCCTGCCCCGCCCCGAACCATCGATCGAGCCTCGGAGCTACCCTATAAATATTTGAAATAAAACAGTTTTTTCCCAGTGTCAGGATTTTTGACAGCGGATTGAGCCAACTGTCAAATTTTCTTTACACTTGCGACCCTCAATCTATCCACATCATAAGTGTTTGGTTATTAATAGTAAAACACCATTTATCGAACGATCTGGTCGATTCGAAGTCTGTTTTAAGTGTCAGGATTTTTTACACTTAACGGGTGGGTTCGATGGCCCAAAAATCTCAACTCATTGAAATATAAAGATTTTCAGAATCTGGCACGCCGTTTGCATAAAATGGGCTGAAGTGATCCATTTTTTTGGAGCCTATACCCATGTCGAGCCTGCGCAAGACGCTCGCTTTCGCTCTCCCGCTCTCCGTCCTGGCCTCTGCCGCCCCTTTGGTGATTGGCGACGTTGTTGCTTCGGGCGCGGTGACGTCCGGCGGCAGCTTCAACCCTTACAACTACAGCAACGAGCCGACCTTTGAGGGCTATAGTCAGGTCATCACCAGCGGCGGATCACAGGCTCAAGGCAATGGCAAGACGTACAAGTTTGGCGACGTCATCGGCGATCCCAACAAGTACGATGCCCAATCTTTGACCATCGACCGCAACAATGCGGCCGGCACCATTTCGTTTACCCTCAAGACCACGTTTGACGGCAACGGCGGCGGCTCGGGCGCGCGCTCGGCGGACTTTTTCATCAGCACGGTCAACACGGCGCTGCCAGATGGCTGGCAGTACGCCATTGCCATCGGCAGCAACGCGATCTCCGGTGTACTTGGTTCGCGCGGCAACATCGCCGCGGCCGGGCTTTACCAGCTGACCAACAATCTTGCCGCGCCGGCGCCAGGGACTTCCTATAATACGTCACATGAAGTCTGGAATTACGGTGGCTACGGCATGGGTGGCCTGATTCAATTCTGCCAAGACGTGGATACTGATCCCGGCCCAGCGGATAGTGATCCAGGAATCTGCGACGCGACGGCTTCGAACGGCTACGCTGTCGAACCCGCCGTGCAAGTCGTCGTCGGCGCCGCCGGCATGACCCGCCTCAACGACTACAACGTCACGGTTACCCGCACTTCGATCGGCAGCGGCTGGTACAACCTGACAGCCATGATCAGCGTCGGCGCGGCCAACGCCAGCCTGCTCAACATCTTCAACCAGTTCGACATTCTGGCCAGCTCGGCCGACTGCGCCAACGACGCGCTGTGGGGTCAAGTCATGACCGAAGGCGTCCCGGCACCGGGCGCGCTCTTGGTCCTTGGCCTTGGCCTGCTCGGCTTTGGCGCGGTTCGCCGTCGCGCGGCCTAAACAATCGATCCGCCGGGAGACGCCGGATCAACGAAAAACCCCGCCTCTTCGAGGCGGGGTTTTTTGCATCCGGGCATGTCGCGATTACCGGCGAACGGTGGTCGAGGCATAGAACAGCGACACCGCAAACGCCACCATCGCAACAACAACGCCCGTCAGATAAATCGATTCCGCGCCGCTCATTGCAAACTCCCTGGCATGTTTTCAGCCCGGACATGATGCGTCGTGGGGTCTTTCAGGCCCTTGATTGGGGTCAAATTCGGCCTGACGGGGCCGCATAATCCGGGTTAACATTCCGCCCGGTCATGGGCCGGCCACGAAGCCGGCCCAGCGGGGAGGGGCGCAAAACATGAGAATTCTTGCTGGATTGGCGGCTGGCCTGGCGGTCGCCGGATGGATGGTGGGGGCCGCAGCCCAGGACGACGCGATGATCGCCAAGGGCGAGTACATTGCGCGGGCGTCCAATTGCGTCGCCTGCCACTCGATCCCTGGCGGGCCTGCCTTCGCCGGGGGCCTCAAGATGGCGACACCTCTGGGCGCGATCTATGCCACCAACATCACGCCCGACACCGAGACTGGGATCGGGTCATACACCCTTGATGATTTTGACCGCGCCGTGCGCGAAGGGGTGGCCAAGCAGGGCCATCGTCTCTATCCGGCCATGCCCTACCCGTCCTATGCCAAGCTATCGACCGACGATATCGCGGCCATGTACGCCTATTTCATGAAGGCAGTGCCGGCGGTCAAACTCGCCAACAAGCCGAGCGAAATTCCCTCGCCGTGGAACATGCGGTGGCCGCTTGCGATCTGGAATCTCTTGTTCGTCGATTTTGATCGCTACGAAACGGTCGACGGCAAGGACGAAGCCTGGAATCGCGGCGCCTATTTGGTCCAGGGCGCCGGACACTGCGGCGCCTGCCACACGCCGCGAAGCATAGCCTGGAACGAAGTGGCGCTCGACGACAGCGACACGGCCTACCTTGCCGGTGCGCCGCTTGATTACTGGTCAGCGCCGAGCCTCCGTCAAGACAAACCCGCCGGCCTCGGTCAATGGTCGGTCGAGGACATTGCCGCCTACCTGAAGACCGGTCACAACAAGTTCGGCGGGGCCTACGGCACCATGGTCGAGGTGGTCAACAACTCGACCCAGTTCATGACCGATGCCGACCTCAACGGCATGGCGACGTATCTGAAGTCGCTGCCGGCGGCGCGGTCGGCGACATCCGATCATGTCTACAGCGATGCCACCACCGCGGCGCTCAAGAAGCGTCCGCCGGAAGGCGTTGGCGCGCTGTCGTATCTCCAGTACTGCGAGGCGTGCCACGTCGACACAGGCATGGGCTACGGCACCTGGCTCGCGCCGTTGGCGGGCAACACGTCGCTGATGGACCCCGATCCGTCATCGTCGATCAACATCATTTTGAACGGCTCGGCACGGATCGTCGTCGCCGGCATGCCGGATTCGTACCGCATGCCGCCATTCCGCGGCCTGCTCACCGACGTTCAGGTTGCCGAACTCGCGACCTTTATCCGTTCCGGATGGGGCAACAACGCGCCCGCCGTGACCGCCGCGCAAGTGGCCGAAATCAGGGCGAATACGCGGCCTGCGTCCGATCGGGTCGAAGTGCTGAAGATGAAGTAGCGCTACGACGGCTGATCGATGTCGAGGGCATAACCGGCCGAACGTACCGTTCGGATCAGATCGGCGCCGCTTTCGCCATTGATGGCCTTGCGCAGTCGGCGGATGTGCACGTCGACGGTCCGTAGATCGATCTCGGCCTCGCGCCCCCACACCGCATCGAGCAATCGCTCGCGCGAAAAAACCCGGGTCGGATGCTCGAGGAAGTGCCGAAGCAACCGGAACTCGGTGGGGCCGAGTTCAATTGGCCGCCCGGCGCGACGGACGCGATGAGCCACCGTATCCATCTCGATGTCGGCATAGGCCAGCTTCTCACCCGCCAGCGCCGGCCGCAGGCGCCGTAACACGGCCTGAACGCGCGCCACCAGTTCGCGGGGCGAAAACGGTTTGGTGATGTAGTCGTCGGCGCCGGTTTCGAGACCGCGAATGCGATCGTCCTCTTCGCCGCGCGCCGTCAGCATGATGATCGGGACATGGGCCGTCTCGCTCGCGCGGCGTAGCCGGCGACAGACTTCGATGCCCGAAGTCCCGGCGATCATCCAGTCGAGCAGCACCAGATCGGGCGGCGCTTCCTTGGCGAGCAGAAGCGCCTCGTCGCCATTGCCGGTGTGAGTCACATCGAAATCGGACGCCTTGAGATGCCAGGCAACGAGTTCCACCAGCGCCGGATCGTCTTCAACCAGAAGGACGGCTGGCTTTGTCATGACACGATCAGGCGGTCGCGGTTCCGTTGCCGCGCTCCCGCTCGCCAAGGTTGGTCCCGGTCGCCGCGTAGTAAACCATCTCGGCGATATTGGTGGCGTGATCTCCCACCCGCTCCAGATTCTTGGCGATGAACAACAAGTGCGCGGCGCTACCGATGCTTTGCGGATTTTCCATCATGAAGGTCAACAGGGCGCGAAAGATCGAGTTGTGGAAATCGTCGACGGTCTTGTCGCGCTTCCAGACATCGACGGCCTTATCCGCATCGCGCGCGATAAAGGCGTCGAGCACGTCATGAACCATTTCGACCACCACCGTCGTCATCGCCGGAAACAAGGCCAAGGCCTCGAACCGCTGTCCGCCCGAGAGTTTCGGCACCCGCTTGGCAACGCTCTTGGCGTAGTCGCCAATACGCTCCAACGTTCCGGCGATCTTGAGGGCGGCGATGACTTCGCGCAAATCGTCGGCCATCGGCGCACGAAGCGCGATGATCCGCACCACCAATTTCTCGACCTCTGCCTCGAGTGCGTCGATCTTCTGATCGCCACCGACAATGGCCAGCGCTCTCTCGTGATCCTGCGTGACGAGCGCGTCCATCGCGCCGTTGACGGCCGCTTCGGCGCGCCCGCCCATGTCCGCAATCAGGGCCCGCAACGCGCGAATGTCCTGATCGAAAGCTCTGACGGTATGCTCAGTCATTGGCTCGTTCCTAACCGTAGCGACCGGTGATGTAGTCTTTGGTCTTTTCGGCGCGCGGATTTGTGAACAGCTCCGAGGTCTCGCCGAACTCGATCAGCTTACCGAGGTGAAAGAACGCCGTGCGCTGCGACACGCGCGCCGCCTGCTGCATGTTGTGAGTAACGATGACGATGGCATAGCGGCCTCGCAGCTGGTTGATCAGATCCTCGATCTTGGCGGTCGCGATGGGGTCGAGCGCCGAACACGGCTCGTCCATCAAGATCACCTCGGGGTCGACGGCGATGGCGCGGGCAATGCACAGACGCTGCTGCTGGCCGCCGGACAGCGAGGTTCCGCTCTCCGACAGCCGATCCTTGACCTCGTCCCACAGACCGGCGCGCGTCAACGCCAATTCGACGATCCGATCGAGCTCGGTCTTGTCCATCGCCAAACCGTGAATGCGCGGCCCGTAGGCGACGTTCTCGTAGATCGACTTCGGAAAAGGATTCGGCTTCTGAAACACCATGCCGACGCGCGCCCGCAGCTGGACCACATCCATCTCGGCGCCATAGATGTCCTCGCCGTCGAGTTCGATGCGTCCCGTGCATCGTGCGCCGATGATGGTGTCGTTCATCCGGTTGAAGCAGCGGAGAAACGTCGACTTGCCGCAGCCCGAGGGGCCGATGAACGCGGTGACGTGTTCGGTCGCGATGTCGATCGACACGGACTCAAGGGCCTGTTTCTCGCCGTAATAGACCGACACGTCACGGGCGGTAATTTTTGCAGCCGTCATCGCATTCACCAGCGGATCTCAAAACGATTGCGGAGGTAAACGGCGCCGGCGTTCATGGCGAGCAAAAACGCCAGCAGGACGATGATCGCGGCCGACGTCTTCTCGACGAAGCCGCGACTGATCTCGTCGGACCACAGGAAAATCTGAACCGGCAGGACGCTGGAGGGCGAAGATATGCCGTCGGGCGGCGTCGTAATGAATGCCCGCATCCCGATCATCAAGAGTGGTGCGGTTTCGCCCAAGGCCCGCGCCATGCCGATGATGCTCCCGGTCATGATGCCCGGCAGCGCCGCGGGCAGCACGTGGTGGGCGACCGCCTGCACCGGGCTGGCGCCGACGCCGAGCGCCGCGTCGCGGATCGACGGCGGCACGGCCTTGATCGCACTCCGCCCGGCAATGACGATCACCGGCAGGGTCATCAGCGCGAGCGTCATGCCGCCCACCAGCGGCGCCGATCGGGGCAGACCCATGGTGTTGAGAAAAATCGACAAACCGAGCAGACCGAAGATGATCGAGGGAACCGCGGCCAGATTGTTGATCGACACTTCGATCAGATCGGTCCATCGTCCGCGCGGCGCGAACTCTTCAAGGTAGATCGCGGCCAGCACGCCGATCGGGAAGGCAAGGACAATCGTCACCAGCATTGTAAACAGCGAGCCTTTGAACGCACCCCAGATACCGACCGCGGATGGGTCGGTGCCGTCGGCGCCAGTCAGGAAATGTGTATTGAGGTGCGTCGATATCTTACCCTCTGCGTCGAGACGCTGTGCCGCGGCAACCAGTGTCTCGGGGCCACTGCCCCGCAACGCCGTACTCAGTGTCGAGGACACCGGCACTGGAATCACCACGCTGGTTCCGGCCAAGGAACTGTCGGCACGAAAGGCGTCGCGCACCGTCTTCCAGGCGCTTTCCGATATGTAGTCCAATCCATCGGCGCCATAGGCCGCCTCAGCCGCCATGGCAACCGCGTCTTCCATTTCTCCGGCGGAAGCGCTTGCCGCCACGTCAAGTGGCAGGGCAATGCGCTGTTCGACGAAGCCGCGCCAGCCGCTGGCCGCCATCGACATCAGGAGGAACGCCAGCACGCCAATCGACAACACGACAGCCGCAAGCCCCGATCGCCGAAAGCGCCGCTCGGCGGCATACCGGCGAACCAGCCGTTGGCGCATCGCCGGCGATGTCCATTTCGCACCCGGTGAAGGCGATGGCGACGCGCGATCACTCATAGGCTTCTCGATAGGCTTTGACCAAACTCAAGGCCGCCATGTTGAGGCCAAGGGTCACGACAAACAGCACCAAGCCCAAGGCAAATGCGGCAAGTGTCTTGGCGCTCTCGAACTCCTGATCGCCGGTTAGCAGTTGAACGATCTGGGCCGTGACGGTGGTGACGCTGGCCAGCGGATTGAGCGTGAGGTTTGCCGCGAGGCCCGCGGCCATCACGACAATCATGGTTTCGCCGATCGCCCGGCTGACGGCGAGCAGGACGCCGCCAACGACGCCCGGCAGGGCCGCGGGCAGGAGGACCTGGCGAATCGTCTCGGACGTTGTCGAGCCCAGCGCCAGAGCGCCGTCGCGCATGGCGCGGGGCACGGCGGTCAAGGCGTCATCGGCCATGGAGGACACAAACGGCACGATCATCACGCCCATCACGACGCCGGCGGCCAGCGCGCTCTCCGACGATGCCGATGTCACGCCGACGGCGGCGGCGATGTCGCGTACAGCCGGCGCCACCGTGAGCGCCGCGAAATACCCGTAGACCACGGTCGGAACACCGGCCAGGACTTCGAGCAATGGCTTGATCCAGGCCCGTATCTTGGGTTTCGCATACTGGGTGAGGTAAATCGCACTCATCAGCCCGAGCGGCACCGCGACCAGCATGGCGATGATTGCGCCAATAAACACCGTTCCCCAGAACAGCGGCGTCGCGCCATAGCTTCCGGCCGCGGTCCCCGCGGCGCTGGTTTCGGGGGCCCAGGTTGT
Source organism: Alphaproteobacteria bacterium (assembly GCA_016869315.1). Taxonomy (GTDB): domain Bacteria; phylum Pseudomonadota; class Alphaproteobacteria; order Rhodospirillales; family Rhodospirillaceae; genus VGEM01. Next base: position 18,214 of record VGEM01000018.1, read on the forward strand.
GCCGAACAGGAATTCGACCGGCGACACCAGGGCGAAGAAACGCATCGATTCGACAACCAGCGACAGCACGATGCCGGCCGTCGTGACGATGGCGATCAATGACGCCGCGGCCGCAATCATCAGTGCAAATCGCTCGACCCTCGGGCCGGCGCGGAAACCCGGCTTGAGGCGCAACATGCCAAAGGCTCCGCCACCGACGGCCGTGGCGATGGCGAGGATCAGTCCAACCAAGGCATATTTCTGTTCGGCGGCGACCCATGGCATCGCCAAGGTTTCGGCCAGCGGGTTGAACGCGGCATCAATGGCGCCATTCGCGAGATCGCGCGCTTCGGACAGCACCGCAGCGCGGTCGATCGCTTCCGACGGCAGGTCCTGCGCCGCCGGATGATTGAGCACGTCGTTTCTGACAAAAAAGGGCTTCGACCAGGCCCAGACGCCGACGATCAAAAGGGCTGGAATCGCCGTCCAGAGGGCGGCGTACCAGCCCTGTTCGGCCGGGCGCGGACGGTTCCGGCCTTGCGGCGCAAGTGCAAAAGCGCGCGCCCGGGCGCTGGCCCAGGCGATCAGGCCGAGGCCAACAATCAGGACCAGGGTCGCGCTTGCGCTCACGTCGAACGTCACTTCCTTATTTCAGCGTCGCCGGATCGAGTGGTGTCATCGACGTGGCGATCGTGGCGTTGGCCGCCCTGACGTCGTCCGGCGCGACCACCATGCCTCGGCGCTTGAGATAACCGGTCGGCGACCACGCCGTCGTCCACTCGGCGACATATTCGGTGAGGCCCTTGATCGCTTTCAGGTGCGCGGCCTTGACGTAGATATAGAGCGGGCGCGCGCCGGGATAGGTGAAGCTCGCAATCGAATCATATATCGGTGCAACGCCACCGATCGAAACACCTTTCAGCTTGTCGGTGTTCTCTTCGAGGAACCCATAGCCGAAAACGCCAATGGCCTTTGGGTTGGTGGCGATTTTCTGCACGATCAAGTTGTCCTGCTCGCCAGCCTCGACATAGGCGCCATCGGTTCTGATCTTGGTGCAGACCGCTTTGTGCTTGTCCTTGTCGGTGTCCTTGAGGGCCTTCATGGCGGGATCGGAATCGCAACCTTTCTCGAGGATCAGCTCGGTGAGTGCATCCCGCGTGCCAGACGTGGTCGGTGGGCCGTACACCAGGATCGGCATGTCGGGCAACGCCGGATTGACGTCCTTCCAGGATTTCGCCGTGTTGGCCTTGTCAAACGGGGTCGCCGCCAGCGCCTTGTAGATGTCGACGATCGATAGCGCGATGCCGGGGGCGGCGACGGCTTCGGCAAACGCGATGCCGTCGATGCCGATCTGAATTTCGACCACGTCCTTGACGCCGTTTTTGGCGCAGTCGGCATATTCGGAGGCCTTCAGCCGGCGCGAGGCATTCACAATATCCGGATGAGCCGCGCCTACGCCGGCGCAGAACAGCTTGATGCCGGCGCCGGTTCCGGTCGATTCGACGACGGGCGACGCGGCGCCGGCATTTTTGCCGACGTATCGTTCAGCGACGGCGGCGGAAAACGGATAAACCGTCGACGAGCCGACGACGCGAATCTCTTTGCGGGCGGTCGCGGCCATCGATTCGCCGGCCAAGCTCGCAGCGATCAGACAACCGATTGAGAATGCTGCTTTTTTCATGGTGCTCCAGGTCCGACAGGTGAGGTGGCCGCAACCTCTCTACGGCTCGCGCCCGCATACCATGTTGCGGTTCGATGACACTTTTATGACATCCGATCCGGCGCCGCGCTGAGCGCGGTCAAGCGGCAACCAACCGCCGGGAACGAAATTGTCACCGTCGTTCCGGCGCCAAGCTTGCTGTCGATCGCCAGTCGGCCGCGATGCCGCTCGACGATGTGTTTGACGATGGCAAGGCCAAGTCCCGTGCCGCCGCCGGCCCGGCTGCGGCCGGCGTCAACCCGATAAAAGCGCTCGGTCAACCGGGGCAAATGCTCGGGAGCGATGCCATCGCCTTCATCGCTCACCATGAGTCTCACCCGGTCGCGATCGATCGGGCGGACATCGATTGCGATTTTTCCACCGGGCCGCCCGTATTTTTGCGCGTTGTCGATGAGGTTGTGGACGACCTGCAACAATTGTGTGCGGTCGCCCAGGATCGGCGGTGCGTTCGGGTCGGTTTGTATTTCGAGGTTCTCGCGCGGCCGCCCGGCGGTGTCGCGCAGCTCGTCGGCGGCCTGTCGCGCGATATCGGTCAAATTGATTGTCGTTGTCGGGCGCTGAAACTTGTCGGCTTCGATGCGCGACAACGACATCAGATCCTCGACCAACGCCTGCATGCGGCGGGCCTCGGATTGGATGACGCCGAGAAATCGCGCACGCGTCGCGGCATCGCCGCCGGCGCGCGGGTCGGCGAGCGTCTCGACGAAGCCAAGAATGGCAGCAAGCGGCGTGCGCAGTTCGTGACTGGCGTTGGCAACAAACTCGGTTCGGGCTCGCTCAAAAGCCAGACGCTGACTGCGATCGGTCAAGTGGACGATCTGACGGCCATCGGGCAATGGCCTCGCCCTCATTTCCCATAACATCTCGCGCGGTCCCAGCTGGCCAAGCTCCACGGGCTCCGCGGTCGTGCCGCCGGCGAGGGCGTCGATCGCCGTCGGGTCGCGAAACGCGGCGCGCACGTCGGCGCCGACGATATGCGCCCCAAGCAGACTCCTGGCCGCCTCATTGCTCGCGATAACTTTACCGTGGTCGACGATCAGAACCGGATCGGTAAACGCGTCGATCAGGCCGCTATTGTCGGTGACCCGAGGCTGAACGCCCGCGGCCGGCGGGGCGGCGGGCCGATGCGGCGGGATGGCCGCGACGGCCGAAACGCCGAGACCGATCAAGGTAACGATTGCCGGACCCGGACCGAATGACGCGGCGACCGCGGCGGTCACGAGACCGAGGCCCGCCAGCCACGCAATGCTGGCCGGACGATCAAGCGCGTTAAGCCGCGCGGCCAACTGGCCCTCAAACGGCGTCATGACGGTGGGTTCTGCAGGCACATCGCCGGAGCCCTCTACCACAGCCCTCTATCATAGCCATCCCGGTTTCGCCCTGTTGTCCCCGGCAGGGGCGCGATAGTGTGGGATATCAATGATTTGCAGTCTGGGGATTGCGGCGATGAAAACCATTGTCGAAGCCGAGGATTTTATCGACGCCCGGGTGACCCCGCAGGGCATTCTCGAAAATCTCTCCAATGAAGAGGTGGCCAAGCTGCTCGATCGCGGGCAGGGCGGCTTATACCCGCTGTTTCGGCAATGCGCGCTGGCCGTCCTCAATTCGGGCAGCAACAGCGACGATCCGCGTGCGCTGTTCGACAAGTACCGTGAATTCGATATTCGTATCGTGCAGCAGCCGTGGGGAATCAACCTCGAGCTGACCCACGCGCCGGGCCAGGCGTTCGTTGACGGCAAGATGATTCGCGGCGTTCGCGAGCATCTGTTCGCCGTGCTGCGCGATATCGTCTACACCGCCAACGAAATCGTCGAGAGCGGCCGGTTCGATCTCAAGCAGCCGAAGGACATCACCAATAGTCTGTTCCGAATCTTGCGGAACGCCCGCGTGCTCGATTTCAAGGGCCGGCCCGAGCTGATCGTCTGCTGGGGCGGACACTCGATCAGCCGCGAAGAGTACGACTACACCAAGTCAGTCGGCTACGAGCTCGGACTCCGCGGCCTCGATGTCTGTACCGGGTGCGGGCCGGGCGCCATGAAGGGCCCGATGAAGGGCGCGACCATCGGCCACGCCAAGCAGCGCATCTATAACGGCCGCTACATTGGCTTGACCGAGCCCAGCATTGTCGCCGCCGAGCCGCCGAACCCGATCGTCAATCATCTCGTGATCGTGCCCGATATCGAGAAGCGGCTTGAGGCGTTTGTCAGGCTCGGCCACGGCATCATCGTTTTTCCGGGCGGCGTCGGCACGGCCGAGGAAATCCTTCATTTGCTGGGTATTCTGCTTCTGCCGGAAAACGCCAAGCAGCCGATGCCGGTCGTGTTGACCGGCCCGCGCGCGGCCGCACCTTATTTCGAACGCCTTGACGAATTCATCGGCCTGACGTTGGGGCACGAGGCTCAGGCTCGCTATCGGATCATCATCGACGATGCGACTGAAGTGGCGCGCGCAATGATGACGGGCCTCGACGCCGTGCGCCATCACCGGAAGTCGATCGACGATGCGTACAATTTCAACTGGACGCTGGACATTCCGCCCGCGTTTCAATTGCCGTTCGACGTCACGCACGACAGCGTCGCGGCGCTCGATCTTTACCTCGATCGTCCGGTCCACGTTCGCGCCGCCAATCTGCGGCGCATGTTCTCGGCGCTGGTCGCCGGCAACATCAAGGAGCCCGGCATTCGCCAGATCGAGGCCAAGGGGCCGTTCGTGATCAAGGGCGATCGCCGGCTGATGCAGGCCTTGGATTCCCTTCTGACCCAGTTCGTTGCCCAGAAGCGCATGAAGATCTCGGGCGACTATAAGCCGGTCTACAAAATCGCCTCATAACCGGCCTGGATTCAGGACTTGTTAAGCAATTCGCCTGACAACGGCAGCTGGTGAAATAGTCTTGAACCAGCCCGATGGAGCCGGCGATGGGCGTTCAGTTCGAAAACGTGACCTATGCCGCCAGTCATTCGTTGACGCTGGTGATCGACGACGTCGTCCGCCAACAGCGCGATGCGCGCGAGTATGCCGCGGCCCCTGCCGGCGATCTTGGCGGGTGGCTCAACGCCCTCAGCCGGCAAGCGGCGCCCTTGATCCAGACCGGCTCGAATCGAGAGAATCTGGAAGCCTGGCTCGCGACCGTTGAGGAGCAATTCAACGTTTCAGATAGCAATATCCGATTATAGACAAAA
>VGEM01000019.1 GCA_016869315.1 Alphaproteobacteria bacterium
CGTCGGCAAAGAACGTCTGGGCGACGGGCGCGGGGTCGGCCAACCCCGTGGTCTCGACCAGAATGGCATCGAATTTGCCGCGGCGCTTTTGCAGGCCCGCGATGATCCGGATGAGATCGCCGCGCACGGTGCAGCAGATGCAGCCGTTGTTCATCTCGAACACTTCTTCGTCGGCGCCGACGATCAGGTCGTTGTCGATGCCGATCTCGCCAAACTCGTTCACGATCACGGCATAACGCCTGCCGTGATTTTCGGTGAGGATGCGGTTCAGCAGGGTGGTCTTGCCGGCGCCGAGATAGCCGGTCAACACGGTCACCGGGACTTGAGCAGTCATTGCGGGCGATCCCTATGTTCAGAAGTGCCGGAACTACTCATACATATAAGCCGGTGGCGCCAAATGCAAAACGGCGCGGACCTGGGCCCGCGCCGTCGATGAGATACGTCCAGCGCGGGCTTAAGCGGCTGTCGCGGGAGCCTCGGCGCGGCCTTCGGCTACTTCGCGCTCGATGAACTTGGCGGCGTCTTCGCCGCGCTCCAGCATGCTCGCCGCCTGTGCCGCCTTGAGGTCGGCCTCTTCGGTCGAGCGCGCGACGGTGATCTCGACCGTCTGCTTGACGTCGCCATAGAGGTGGATCGCCACCGGATACACGCCGAGCGCCTTGATCGGGTTATGCAGCACGACCTGGCTGCGATCGACCTTGTGCTTCTTTTCATTGAGGCCGTCGGCAATATCGCGCGCCGTGACCGAGCCGTAGAGCTGCCCGCCTTCGCCGGCCTGACGCACCAGGACGAGCTTGAAGCCCTCGAGCTTGCCCGAAATGCCCATGGCTTCTTCGCGGCGCTTCTGGTTGAGCGCTTCGAGTTCGGCCCGCTTGGTCTCGAAGTAAGCGAGATTGTCCTTGCTGGCGCGAAGCGCCTTCTTGCGGGGCAGAAGGAAGTTGCGGGCAAAGCCCGGCTTCACGTTCACCACTTCGCCCAGTTGGCCGAGATTGTCGACCCGCTCGAGAAGAATAACCTGCATCGTTAGCCTCCTTGCGCGGGCGGCGCCATGCGTGCCCGCATCTTCAAAAAATGTTCCACCACACCCAGCGTAACCAGCACGACAATGGCCAGCGCCGCCATCATCACTGCAGTGACGTAAAACGCCACCAACCACATCTGGCGGTGCGGGACGCGGGCAAGCCCGCTATGCACCACCGCCAGCCCCTGCAACAGCAGCGGCAGGCACAACACCGACGCCGCGTTCATGGCGACGTATTTGACGTCACCCGGCGCCAGCCACGCTGTCGCGGCCGTCGCCCAGAACACGGCGATGTACCACGCCGGCACGGCCACCGTGCGATACGGTGGTGTCGGCAGTTTTGCCTCACCCCACCGCGTCAACACCGCCTGCGCCAGCGCCGCGCTGATCACGCCGCGGAGGCACCAGTCCCATGCCGCGGCACTTGGCAGGAACGACGTCAGCGCCGCGACCAGGTCCGCCGCGTTCGGTACCGTTGGAGCACCGGTCGTTGCAGCCGCCTTCAACATCTCGTCCAATCTGGCCTTGATGGTGGCTTCGACGCCCTCGGCGCCAAGCGGCATCGCCGCCAGACCGATGACCATCAAGCCCATCGCCGCGACCGCGAGCCATGCGACCCACCGTCCGACGGCGGCTCCGTTGATCGGTTCCTGCCGCGTCATCCGCGACAGCACCGCCACCGGCGCCACATCGAGCACCAGATAGACCACGGCGAAGGCAAACGTGCCCGAAAGCACCGTCGCCGCCACCGCGCCGCCTGCCACCGCGAACGGCAGCACAGCGGACCCCAAACTCAAAATTGCCATCGCCAGGGGCAGCGGCGACAACAAAACCCCAAACGCCATGCCGAGGATCGATCCCTGAGCCGCCGCCACGAGAAGCGCTGCGCCAAGGGCGCCGGCAGCGAGAGCCAACAGGGCCGATCGATTCAGCATGACGCGACCGGGCCCGGGTTCAGGGTCATCGGCCGCGCACCCCAAAATCAGATTGCGACGACGTAGGGCAACAGCGATAGGAACCGCGCACGCTTGATGGCGCGGGCCAGTTCACGCTGCTTCTTGGTCGACACCGCCGTAATCCGGCTCGGGATGATCTTGCCGCGCTCGGAGATGTAGCGCTGCAGAAGACGCGTATCCTTGTAGTCGATCTTCGGCGCGTTCGGGCCCGTGAACGGGCACGACTTGCGGCGGCGGAAGAACGGTCTGCGGGTCTTGTTCATTGTTCACCTTCCCCGCCATCGCCTTCGCCACGGCGCGGGCGTCGGCCAGAATCGAAATAACCACGCTCGTCGTCGCGATCGCGGCGCGGGCCACGGCCGCCCGGACGATCGGGACCGCGATCCTTGTTCTGCAGCATCGCCGAGGGACCGTCGTCGAGCGCCTCGACGCGCACGCTGAGATAGCGCAGCACGTCTTCATTGATGCGCATGCGGCGCTCGTACTCGTTCACGGCCGCTGCCGGCGAATCGATATTGAAAAACAGGTAGTGGCCTTTGCGGTTCTTGCGGATGCGGAACTGCAATGACCGAAGGCCCCAATTCTCGCGCTTGGTGACCTTGCCGCCACCTTCCTGCAGGATGTTGGCCAAGTCATCGCCGAGAGCATCGACCTGGGCGGTCGACAAGTCCTGACGCGCGATGACCACGCTTTCGTAGAAAGCCATGTCGCTCGGTACTCCCTTTGGGTTTCTCGTCCCGGGTCAACCGACCATCGGCTGCCGGGCATAGCCGACGGCCCGAAACCGTCGGCAAGGAGCTATGAAGGGCGCGGAATATACACATTCCCCCCTGACCGGCAAGGCGCGGCCGAGGCCGAAAACATGCCCGGATTCGATGGGTTGCAAGGCCCAACGGACCCATATTTAGGGCATCGGATCGATAGACCGACCAATAGGAGGTGTCTCTCCTCAGTGGCCGGGAGGCACGTCGCTCCGCCTGAATTCGAGCAGGTCACCCGGCTGGCACTCGAGGAACTCGCAGATTCGCTCAAGCGTCGAAAACCGAACCCCGCGGATCTTGCCGGACTTGAGCAGAGAGATGTTTTGCTCGGTGATTCCGACATGAGCGGCAAGATCCTTCGACTTGACCTTACGGCGGGCCAGCATCACGTCGAGATTGACGACAATCGGCATAGGGGCGTCCTTCAGAGGAATTCCGCGTTTTCGGCTGCCAGAGAGCGTCCCATCTCCATGACTCGCGCGATCACGGCGAAAATGGCCCCGGCGAAAATGGTCAGAACCTGGTCGGAGCCGATCCCGATCGTCAGCTCGCGGTGCCCCGGCGCATTGTTGAAGGTCAGGATGACGCTGATCATGCTGTTGCTGACGATGTCGAGCACGATGGCTATTGCGATCGCCCATGCAAAATTCCTAAGCGCCGTGATATTCTCGATGGTGAAGATCTGACCGATCGCGAAGCCGGCGAGAAGTTTGCGCAGATAGGCAAGGCCCATCATGACCGCGGCCGTTGGCAACATCATCGCGAGAATTCCGAGGGTGGTTTGCATGGGCGACAGGCTGGTTGGAACTTTGCCGTCGCACCACCCTTTGACCACATGCGAACTCAGTTCCTGGCCAAAAATATCAAATCTCAACCAGACCACGATGGTCAGCATCGGGAGTGCGACGATCAGGCCAAGCGCGATGCGGGAGAGAATGACGCTAATGCGTCCAAGGCGAGTAAGGTCCGACATAACGGGCTCCTATTAATATCTGTAGTATAATTATAAATGATTTTAATACAGTAATTTATAGCTGTCCTGAGATAATCTCTGCGGGGCCGTTTCCCGAGCAGTGCTTTGCGCGCTTGCTTGACAGAGGCGCGCGAGTTGGGGCTGTTGGCCCCGCCGTGACCGCCAGGCACGGGCGGACTTTTAATTCCGCGGGGCGCAGATCAGCATGAGTTGGGCATTCGTATTTCCCGGCCAGGGCTCTCAGGCCGTCGGCATGGGCAAGGAACTCGCGGCGGCATTTCCGGCGGCGCGCGAGGTCTTCGGCGAGGTCGATGAAGCGCTCAAGCAAAACCTCTCCCGGCTGATGTTCGAGGGGCCCGATACGGAACTGACGCTGACCGAGAACGCGCAGCCGGCGCTGATGGCCGTCAGTCTCGCCGTCGTTCGTGTCCTCGAAGGCGACGGCAAGATCAAAGTCCGCGACAAGGCGCGCTATGTCGCGGGGCATTCGTTGGGTGAGTACGCGGCGTTGGCTGCCGCTGGTGCCCTGTCGGTGTCAGACACCGCGCGACTTCTCAAGACGCGCGGTCAGGTCATGCAGAAAGCCGTGCCCGTCGGCGTCGGCGCCATGGCGGCGTTGCTCGGTCTTGACCTGCCGCAGGCCGAAGCCGTCGCCGCGGAGGCAACGCAAGGTGACGAAATCTGTTCCGCCGCCAACGACAACGCGCCGGGCCAGGTGGTGATTTCGGGTCACGCCGCCGCGGTCGATCGCGCCATCGAGATCGCAAAAGTTAAGGGCGCCAAGCGGGCGATCAAGCTCGAGGTCAGTGCGCCGTTTCATTGTCCGCTGATGAAACCGGCGGCCGATGCCATGGCCGAGGCTTTGGCGAAGGCGACGATCAAGCCGCCGGTCGTGCCGTTGATTGCCAATGTCACCGCGGCGTCGACCGCCGATCCCGACGAAATTCGCCAGCTCCTTGTGCGTCAGGTCACCGGTCTGGTTCGTTGGCGCGAAAGCATGCTCGCCGCCAAAGAACTCGGCGTCGCATCGCTGGCCGAGCTTGGCTCGGGTAAGGTGCTTTCGGGCCTGGCGAAGCGCATCCACCCCGATCTCGTCGCTGTCTCGGTCCAAGGACCCAAAGACATCGAAGAGTTCGCCAAGAAATTCTGACAGGAGCGACGTCGGCCATGTTCGATCTCTCGGGAAAGTCGGCCCTGGTGACCGGGGCGTCGGGCGGCATTGGCGGCGCGATTGCGCGGGCCCTTCATCGCCAGGGCGCGAATGTCGCGCTGCACGGCACCAGGCGCGAGGCGCTCGACGCCTTGGCGGCTGAGCTTGGAGTGCGCGTGCACGTGCTGGTCTGCAACTTCGCCGACACCGAAGCGGTCGAAAGGCTCGTACCCGACGCCGAAGCGGCCATGGGCGGGCTCGACATCCTGATCAACAACGCAGGCATCACCCGAGACGGGCTGATCATGCGCATGAAGGATCAGGATTTCTGGGATGTGCTCGGGGTCAATCTCGGCACCGCGTTTCGGCTGTCGCGTGCTGCGGGCAAGGGCATGATGAAGCGCCGTTTCGGCCGCATTATCAACATTGCCTCGGTCGTTGGCGTCACCGGCAATCCGGGTCAGGCCAACTATGTCGCCGCCAAGGCCGGATTGATTGGGCTCACGAAATCGCTGGCCCAGGAAGTGGCGAGCCGGAACATTACGGTCAATGCGATCGCGCCGGGATTTATCGCGAGCGCCATGACCGACAAGTTGACCGAGGACCAGAAAGCGAAAATCACCGGCAACATTCCGCTGGGCCGCATGGGCGGCGGTGAGGATGTTGCCGGCGCCGCCGTCTATCTCGCCAGTGCCGAGGCGTCGTACGTGACCGGGCATACGCTCCACGTCAATGGCGGTCTCGCGATGGTGTAGGGGTTGGACGGGGGTCGATCCGATTGCGCCTCGGCTCTTCCAAGCCCGAAATGGTTGTGCTACCACGCGTGTCGCTTGGAGGGAGCAAAGCGGGCGATGGCGGCATTTGGCCGCGCTGAGTTCCGTTTTCTCAACCAAACCTTCGTCATCGTGACAGAGTTAAGGATCCGTCGAATGAGCACCGTCGCCGAGCGCGTCAAGAAAATCGTTGTCGAGCACTTGGGTGTCGAAGAAGCCAAGGTCACTGAGAACGCAAGTTTCATCGACGATTTGGGCGCCGACAGTCTCGATACGGTCGAGCTGGTGATGGCCTTCGAAGAAGAATTCGGCGTCGAAATTCCGGATGACGCGGCCGAGAAAATTCTCACCGTCAAGGATGCGATCGCGTTTATCGACGCGAACGCCAAGAAGAAATAGCGCTGCGACCGCCAGCGCCGGGCCGATGGTCCGGGCCTCGCGGCATCGGCCGGGACTTGGGTCCGGGCCAAGTGCTACTATTTGTGCAGAGGTCGCTAGTATTTGTGGCGAGGCCACTCGCGTCGCGTCCACTTGCGTCGCGGCAGGTCGGGTCCTGAAGTCGGGGTGCATATGAGCTCAGACGAATCACGCGTCGTTGTCACGGGAATGGGGGTGGTCACGCCACTCGGTCGCGGTGTTGCAGCCAATTGGTCGGAATTGATCGCCGGCACGTCGGGAATCATCGGTATCAAGCGATTTCGCGTTGACGACATGCCGTGCCGCATTGGCGGCGAAGTCCCGGCCGACGAAGGGCATCCGCATCGGCTGAATTTTGACGAGGTTGTCAGCCCCAAAGACCGACGGCGGATGGACGACTTTATCGTTTATGCTCTCGCGGCTGCGGACGAGGCGATCAAACACTCGGGCTGGCAGCCACCGAACGATGAGGCCCGCGATCGGACCGGGGTCATGATTGGATCCGGGATCGGAGGTCTCGCCACCATTGACGACACCGCCAAGACGCTTGAGGCCCAGGGTCCGCGCCGGGTCAGCCCATTCTTTATTCCGGCGAGCTTGATCAATTTGGCGTCAGGCCAGGTTTCGATCCGCCATGGTTTCCGCGGGCCCAATCATGCGCCCGTCACGGCGTGCGCAACCGGCGCACATGCGATCGGAGATGCGGCGCGCATGATCAAGTACGGCGATGCCGACGTCATGGTGGCGGGTGGCGCCGAGTCGGCATTGTGTCGCCTCGGCATGGCGGGCTTCGCTGCCGCCAAGGCACTGTCGACGTCTTACAACGACACACCGACCAAGGCTTCGCGACCATGGGACAAGGGACGCGACGGATTTGTGATGGGCGAAGGGGCCGGCGTGGTCGTGCTTGAATCGTTGGCCCATGCCAAAAGGCGCGGCGCGACGGTTTATGCCGAGGTCAAAGGGTATGGCATGTCGGGCGATGCGTACCATATCACCGCGCCATCGGAAGACGGCTCGGGCGGTTTCCGGGCGATGCGTGCTGCACTGGAAGATGCCAAACTCAATCCGTCGGATATCGATTACATCAACGCTCACGGCACCTCGACACCGAAGGGCGACGAGATCGAGTTGACGGCCGTGAAACGCTTGTTCGGGGAGCACGCTCATAAGCTCTCGATGTCGTCGACGAAGTCCGCGATTGGCCATCTCTTGGGCGCGGCCGGGGCGGTCGAGGCGATCTATTCGATCCTGGCGCTGAAGCACCAAACGGCTCCGCCGACGTTGAACCTCGAAGACCCCTCCGAGAACTGCGACATCGATCTCGTGCCCAAGGTCGCAAAGCAGCGAACGATCAAATACGTGCTGTCGAATTCCTTTGGCTTTGGCGGGACGAACGCCGCGCTCGTGATCGGTCCGGCGCCGTGAGGCCCGGCAGCTGAGGGGCGATTTGCAATATGTGGCGTGATCGCCTGATCACAACGGTTCTTGGCGTGGCCGCGCTCGGACTCGCGGTCGCCATCGCAACCTATTTTTGGGCCATGGGGGTGGTCAACGCTCCTGGACCTGCGCGACAGCCGACAACGCTGATCGTCGCGCCCGGAGCCGGGCTTTCGCAAATTGCCCGGCAGCTGTTGGCGGCAGGCGTCGTCGGCAACGCGACATTGTTCGAAGCCGAAGCCCGACTTTCGGGGCAGGCGCGCGTCCTTAAGCCCGGCGAATATCGCTTCGAGCCCAGCGCCAGCATTACCCAAGTGCTCGACAAACTGGTGCGGCACGACGTTGTCTCTCGATTCGTCACCATCCCCGAAGGGCTCATGTCGGGGGAGATTGTCGCCATCATCGATCAAGCGGAAGGGTTGATGGGTTCTCTCTCGGCGCCGCCGGCCGAAGGTTCGGTGTTGCCCGAGACCTATCGCTATGAATGGGGCGACGATCGCGAGAAATTTTTGCATCGAATGATCGCAGATCGTGACGCCCTGCTCGCCAGGCTTTGGGAGACCCGTCAGTCGGACCTGCCCATTGCCACGCCGGCCGAAGCGGTGACGCTGGCCTCGATTGTCGAGAAGGAAACGGGAATCGCCAGTGAGCGTGGACGCGTCGCTGCCGTTTTCGTCAATCGCTTGCGTCGGGACATGCGGCTTCAGGCCGATCCGACGGTGATCTACGGTCTTGGCGGCGGTCGCGGCCGAACCTTGACCCGTGCCGATCTCGAGCAACCGACGCCTTACAACACCTACGTCATCGATGGCCTGCCGCCGGGCCCCATTTGCCATCCCGGACGGGACGCGCTGGCGGCCGTGCTGAACCCGCCCGACACGGGCGACATCTACTTCGTCGCCGACGGCTCGGGCGGTCATGCCTTCGCCGCCACATTGGCGGAACACAATCGCAACGTGGCGCGCTGGCGCAAGATTGAAGATCAGACATCGGCGCCCAAACGTGTCGAAACCAAAGCTCCCGCGCCTGCATCGCAGCCAGAAAAGCCGCGGACCGCCACGCCGAAAAGCACACCGAAGCCTCCCGCCCGTAAGCCGTCGGCGCCCGTATCGCGTCGGGAAACGAAGCCGTCGCCGCCGAATGACGCGACAAATCAACCCGCCGCGTTAATTTCCCGCCCGGCCGATAGGCCATGAATCGAAACATGATCTCCGGAGTACCGACGACATGATCGAGATGCTGACCGACCCGAACTTGTGGGCTGCATTCCTGACGCTTGCCGCGCTCGAGATTGTTCTCGGCATCGACAATATCATCTTCATTTCGATCGTCACCGGCAAGCTGCCGCTGCATCAGCAGCCGCGCGCGCGTCAGATCGGTCTCAGCCTCGCCCTCGGCATGCGCGTCGTGATGCTACTCGGTATTTCCTGGATCGCGGGATTGACTGAACCTGTCATGACCGTCGCAGACTTTGCGCTGTCGTGGCGAGATATCGTCCTCGGTCTCGGCGGCTTGTTCCTGCTGTACAAGGCGACCGGCGAAATTCACGAAACCATGGAGGGAGACCGCGACGCATCTATGGGCGTCGGCACGGCCACGTTTTCGGCCATCATCTTTCAGGTCGTCTTGTTGGATCTTGTGTTCTCGCTTGATTCAGTCATCACCGCTGTCGGCATGACGGACAATATACCTGTGATGATTGCCGCCGTCGTGGTGTCGATCCTGGTCATGATGTTCGCGGCCACGCCCGTCAGTGCCTTCGTCAATCGGCACCCAACGGTCAAGATGCTCGCGCTCGGATTTTTGCTCTTGATCGGCGTCGCGTTGATTGCCGATGCCTTGCACTATCATATCCCACGAGGATATTTGTACTTCGCGATTGGTTTCTCGGCGCTGATGGAGACCCTCAACCTACTAGCGTCGCGCGCCAAGAAAATGGCCCGTGCCAACGAGCAGTGATGAGAACCAATGACTGAATATCTGCTCAATCCCGAGACCTGGGCCGCACTATTCACGTTGACGGTGCTGGAGGTCGTTCTCGGCATCGACAATCTGGTGTTTCTCGCCATTGTCTCGTCACGGCTGCCGCCCCACCAGCAGCCGTCGGCGCGCAAGATTGGCCTGTTCATGGCCTTGTTCCTTCGCGTCGGATTGTTGACGAGCCTGACATGGATCGCGGGGTTAACCGAACCGGTCTTCACGATTGGCACCTTCGCCGTCAGTTGGCGCGATATCGTGCTTGGCGTTGGCGGGTTGTACCTCATCTACAAGGGCGTCGATGAGATTCACGAAGCAGTCGAGGGTGGTTCGGATTCCTCGGCCCGGGGATACGCGTCCTATGGCGCGGTCATCGCCCAGATCATGGTGCTCGATCTCGTGTTCTCGCTCGATTCGATCATCACCGCAGTCGGCATGACGAATAATTTGCCGGTGATGATTGCAGCAATCATGATTGCCGTGTTCACGATGATGTTTGCCGCAAACTCCGTTTCGGGTTTCATTGCGCGACATCCGACGATCAAGATGCTGGCGCTGGCGTTTCTGATTCTGGTCGGAACGGCGTTGGTCGCCGACGCCGCGCACTTCCACATTCCGCGCGAGTATCTCTATTTCGCCATCGCCTTCTCGATCGCCGTCGAGGCGCTCAACATGCTGGTTCGCCGGTCGGAAACCCGACGGGCATCGCCGCCGGCCGACCGCCCGTAGGCGTCATCAAGCCGACTGCTCTTTCGAGGGCAGGCGTCGCGTCAGCCATTGCGCGAACGCGTCCGGCAATGCCGCGCCCAGCCACGCCAGCGCCGCCATTGGCGCCGGAAAGGCAATGCGGCCATGGCCGCGCGCGAGTCCATCGGCGATGATTCTCGCGGCGCGATCGGCGACCATCAGGAAAGGCATCGGGAATCGGTTCACCTTGGTGATTCCGGTGATCACAAATCCGGGGCAGATCACCGAGACCTTGATTCCATCCCGCGCCAGTGACCCGCCAAGGCCTTCACCCCAGAGTTTCATGGCACCCTTCGACGCGGAATAGGCTGGAGCCCCCGGCATGCCGCGATATCCGGCAAGAGAACTGACGATGGCGATCTGGCCGCTGCGGCGACGACGCATGACAGCCGCTGCCGGAAGCACCGTATTTACGGTGCCGTCGATATTGGTCGCAAAAATGCTGCGCGTCTGTTCGTCCGACTCCTGCGCCCCGCCGGTCCCCGCCGAGATTCCGGCATTGGCGACGACGAGATCGAGCGGCACCGTGCTGTCGCGGCGTTCGATCCATTGCTCCATCGCGGTACGATCGCAGACATCGAGCACCGTAGACTCAACCGTCGCGCCCCGTTCACGGCACCCGACCGCTACGGCATCGAGCCGTTCAGTGTCGCGCCCCGTCAGGCTCAGAATCGCGCCTGGCGCCGCATAGACTCGCGCGAGGGCCGCGCCGATGCCGGACGACGCGCCCGTGATGAGAACATGAACCATTCCAGCCACCCACCCAACCAATGACGGGTGATGGTCGGGCGGGCGGAGCCGTGACGCAAGAGGCTCAGGCCGGGACTGGCGTCTCTGCAATTTGAAGGCCGACCAGCACCATTTCCGGCGACGAGAGATCGCCGAACAACCGTCGGGTCGGGGCGGGGACGACGCGGATCACGGTCGGGGTCGCAAACACCTCGTCCATGACCGCCGACTCGGGATCGGACAGGACATCGATCACTTTCAGATCGACTTTCCAATGACCACCGCGCGACAGTTCGTCGCAGACGCTGGCGAGACAGAGTTTGGCGCGCTCGGCGCTGGGGGTCTGGCCGGTGACGTAGAGCCGCAGCGCCACGCGATTCGCTGTGAGTGTGGCCATGGCTATGCTCCGACCAGCGCGACGCTGCGTTCGCGCACCGTGCCGGCGAGCACCGAGTCGGCGATAGCGCGTATTTCGGCGAGCTCCAGTGGCTTGCGAGCGACGTCGAAGCGAATTCCGCTGGACTTGAGCCGGCGAAGCGGCTCCATGAACTCGGCATAAAATCCGGTGACGACGTAGACTTGCACGTCGGGATGCGCCGCCCCCAGCCGCTTCAGGGTTTCGACGCCGTCGATCCCCGGCATTTTGAGGTCGAGAAATACCAAGTCGGGAACCCGACGGTCAGCCGCCGCCAGCCCCGATAGGCCATCTTCCGCAGTTTCGACCTCGTATCCGCGCGACGACAAGGCCAACGCAAAGGTCGAACGCACCGCAGAGTCGTCGTCGATCACCAGAATCCTCTTCATCTTCTCCATCTCCTCGTTTGGGTTCGCCGCTGGGTCTCCGCATCGAATGCGATTCACGGTTGACCATGTCGCGATCAGACGATAGTTTCGACTCGAAATATAATCAAGTCAAAGACTTTCTTTTCCACAGATTCGAAGTCGTAAAGCGGCTTCGGCGTACCGGAGGGGTGGCGCGCATGAACTCAGTGTCCCAGGTCGTGTCCCAAGAGCAGCCTAGCTTTTCGAGCACATTTTCGGCCGGTGATCATGATCGGCTGGTCTCGGCCATGTTCGAAAAGTCGCCGATGGCCATTGCGGTGACCGACAATCAGGCTGCCATCCAATGGCTGAACGACGCCTGCGCGCGATTACTCGGTTTGCCGCGCACCGAAGCGATGTTTCAGCACCAGGTCCTGTTCGATGCAGCACGTCTCGGCGGCGAGGCGTGGTGCGGCCTGATCGAGGCAATGCATAAAGGTGTCGCTTGGCAAGGCCAGATGCGCGGCACGCGGGCGTCGGGATCGCCTTATGTTTGTACGGTCTCGGTTCTCCCTGTCGGCAACCCTGATCAGACAGGAGCCAAGCCGCTGTTTGTTGCCACGCTGGTCGACGAAACCCATCACAAGACACTCCAAGCCGAAATCACCGACAGTTTTCCGCTCTACCATCGTGCGATCGAAGCCTCGCCTGACGGACTTGTCGTAATCGACCAGGTTGGTAGGGTTGCGTTCTGCAACGCAGCGGCGGCTGCGCTGATGTCGTGCACCGAGTCGCAGTTACTCGGACGGGACTTTGGCTTTGCGTTTGCTGGGGGCGGGCGTCCGACTGAAGTCGAGATCGTTATCGGGGACAAACCGCGGTACGTCGAGCTCACGGCATCGTCGATCACATGGGCTGACGAAGACGCAACATTGCTCGCGCTGCGCGACGTGACCGAATACCGGGAAACGGCGACGGTGCTCGATCTTCAGGCCAAGGCAATGGCCGCGTCCGCCAACGGCATCTTCATCACCGACACCGCTGGGTCGATCAATTGGGTCAACGCCGCGATGACCTCGATTTCAGGGTACACAACCGAGGAGCTGATCGGGCGGCGCGCCTCGATCTTCAAATCCGGGCGCCATCCCAAGTCGTTTTATCGAGACCTCTGGGAAAAACTCAATCGCGGCGAAATCTGGCAAGGCCGGATCGTCAATCGTCACAAGGACGGCCATCCCTATACCGCGGAACAGCGGATCACGCCGGTGCGCGATGCCGCCGGACGTATCGCGCAGTTCGTGTCGATCCAAGAGGACATTTCGGAGCGGCTCAAGGCTCAGGACGAGATTGTTCGTCTGGCGCATTACGACACGTTGACCGACCTGCCGAACCGGAATCTGTTCGTCGAGCGGGTCAAGTCAGCCATTGCGCGCTCGAAACGTTCGGGCGATCTCCTCGCCGTGATGTTGATCGATCTCGACAATTTGAAAATCGTCAACTCAAGCCTTGGTCATGACATCGGCGATGCATTGCTGATCGCCGCGCGTGACCGACTCAATGCGACGCTCCGCACCACCGACTCGCTGGCGCGCCTGGGCGGCGACGAGTTCGGCGTATTGCTCGAAGCGGTTCGCGACACAGGTACAGCAAACGTAACTGTGCGCCGCGTGTTCGATTGTTTTGCCGACCCGCTGACCATCGATCAGCATGCCTTCAAGATCGCGGCTTCAGCGGGGGTCGCAATCTATCCCAAGGACGATCTGACGCCCGAAGGTCTATTGGCACAGGCCGAGCTCGCCATGTACCAAGCCAAGGCCCAGGGTCGACGAACATTCTGCTATTTCGATCGCGATGCCGACATTCGACGCCGGCTCGCCCTCGAGGCCGATCTGCAGTGGGCGATTGACAATCAACAGCTCTGGCTCGCCTACCAGCCCCAGGTCGATCTCGACTCGGGCAAGGTGGTCGGCGCCGAGGCCCTTATTCGCTGGTCGCACCCCACCCGCGGCTTGGTCTCGCCGGGCGACTTCATCCCGGTTGCCGAGTCGTCCGATCTGATCCTGTCGATCGGCGAATGGATTATCAACGAGATCTGCCACCAGAGCACGACATGGCGGGGTCAGGGCATGCCGCGCATTCAGGTCGGGTTCAACGTCTCCGGCGTTCAATTCCGGCGCGCCGATCTTCATAGCCAAGTCATGGCCATGCTCGACAAAACCGGCTTGCCGCGTGATTCGATCGACATTGAGGTGACGGAAACCGTGGCCATGGAACGCACCTCCAAGGTGCAAGAGAACTTCGGGCGCCTGACCACGATGGCATCAGCATCTCGATGGACGATTTCGGCACGGGGTATTCGTCGTTGTCGAATCTCAGTGCGTTTCCAGTCAAGCGTCTGAAGGTCGATGGGTCCTTTGTCGCGGGTATCGGTCGCCATCGGGATTCAGAGAAAATCGTCGAAGCGATCATCAGTCTCGGCCATAGTCTCGGCCAACGCGTCGTCGCGGAAGGCGTCGAGACCGAGCATCAGGCCCGCTTTCTCAAGGATCGCGGCTGCGACGAAATTCAGGGGTATCTAGTGTCAAAGCCCCTGCCGCCAGACGCCTTTCGGCAGTTTGTGCAACAATTTGTTGGGTTGAATCTCTGATCTCCTCACCGTTGCTTCGGCCCGGCGCGGGGTGATAGGCCTTGGTCCTAGGCTTCTGGGGCACGGGGTATGGCGGCCGGCGTTCACAGCATGACGGGATTCGCGCGGACCGAGGGTCGGCTCGAGGCGCCGACGCTGCTGGCGTGGTCCTGGGAAATCCGCAGCGTCAACAATAAGGGTCTCGACGCTCGCATTCGAACGCCAGCCGGTTTCGAATCGCTCGATGGTCCCGTCCGGCAAGTCATTGGTGAAACCGTCGCCCGAGGCTCGGTGGCGGCGACCCTGAGCGTCTTCTCCGACCAGGACCCGAATGATGTGCGCATCAATACCGGCCTGCTCGATCGCTTGTTGGCATTGGTAGCCGAGAAAGCCGCGCGGCTGCCTGCCGGCGTTGCGCCGGCGCGCTTCGATGGCTTGCTTGCCGTGCGCGGCGTGATCGAGATTCATCAGCCGATGCTTGCGCCCGACCAGGCCGCCGCGCGGGATGACGCGCTGATCAAGGGCCTCAAGGCGGCGCTCGCCGATCTCAGTCGCAGCCGGACCCAGGAAGGTGCCCGGTTGGCGCCGGTCATTGGATCGCAATTGTCGACCATTGCCGATCTGATTGCCAAAGCGGCTCAGCTCGGGGCAACGCAACCCGAGGCCATCCGGGCGAAACTGACGCGGGCCATAGCCGAGCTGACGGCCGGCAATACGCAGATGTCTCCCGATCGTCTCGCCCAGGAGGTTGCTCTCTTGGCCGTCAAAGGCGACATTCGCGAGGAGATCGACCGGCTCACGGCCCACGTCGCCCAGGCGCGCGACCTCTTGGCCGCCGGCGGGCCTTGTGGCCGGCGTCTGGATTTTCTCTCGCAAGAATTTAACCGCGAAGCCAACACCTTGTGCTCTAAGTCCCAGGATGTGGCGTTGACCCGGATTGGTCTCGACCTCAAAGCAGTGATTGATCAGTTCCGCGAGCAGATTCAGAATATCGAATGAGTGGGAAGAGGGTCGGTCAGTGGCGGGATATAGTTTGACGCGGCGCGGTTTGATGCTGGTTCTGTCGTCGCCCTCGGGCGCCGGCAAGACCACCGTGGCCCGGGCGCTGCTCGAGACCGAAAGCGACTTGAAGATGTCGGTGTCGGCGACGACACGCGCGCCCCGCCCGGGCGAGAAGGACGGTGCCGATTATTTCTTCGTCACCAGCGACGCGTTCAACGGTATGGTCGCGCGTGGTGAGTTCCTCGAACACGCGCGCGTGTTCGGCAATCTCTATGGCACGCCGCGGGCCGCTGTCGAACGCCAGCTTGCAGCCGGCCGTGATGTCCTGTTCGATATCGACTGGCAGGGAACGCAACAGCTCCGCGAGACGGCGCCGGAGGACCTTGTCACCATCTTCATCCTGCCCCCGTCCTTGACAGAGCTTGAGCGTCGATTGCGATCGCGCGCCCAAGATTCCGACGACACTGTTCGCCACCGCATGGATCGCGCAAATAGCGAAATGAGCCATTGGGCCGAATACGATTATGTGTTCGTCAACCGCGACCTTGCCGCCAGCATCGCCAATGTCAGGACGATTATGGTGGCCGAGCGCTTGAAGCGGTCGCGTCAGGTTGGCATGAGCGAGTTCGTCAACGCGATGCGGCTCGACGGCTGACGCCGACGGCCCGCGCAATCCGGCAAAATTGCTCGACCGATAGCGTTTCGGCCCGCGCTGTCGGTTCGATCCCGGTTTCAGTGCAGAGCACGCTGCCGTCGGCGAATCCCGCTTCGCGCGCCAGGCGATTGAGACTCTGACGCAGCATTTTCCGCCGTTGTCCGAAGGCGGCGGCCGTGACGCGTTGGAGAGTCTCATCGTCGGCATCGGCAGGGGGGCTCGGCCGAGGAATCAGGCGAATCACCGCGGATTCGACCTTGGGCGGCGGCACAAAAGATCGTGGGTTGACCGTAAACAGGCGCTCGACTTCACAGAGCCACTGGGTTCGTACCGACAGGCGTCCGTAGTCGGCGCTGTTCGGTTTGGCGACGAAGCGATCGGCGACTTCGCTTTGCACCATCAGCGTCAATGACTCAAAAGCATTGATCTGATCAAGCCATCGCATGATCAATTCGGTCGCGATGTTATATGGTAGATTGGCGACGATGCGACGCGGTTTGGGGCCAATCGCAGACAGATCGGTCTTGAGGGCGTCGGCCCAGATCAGTGTCAAATGACCGGCATAATGGGCGGCCACTTCATCGAGCAGCGGCTGCAATCGATGATCACGTTCGACTGCCATTACGTGGGCGTTCTGATCGAGCAAGGCTCGCGTCAGGCCTCCGGGTCCCGGCCCGATTTCGATGGTGGTGCCACGCGTGACATCGCCGGCGGCGCGGGCGATACGGGCGGTCAGATTGAGATCGAGCAGGAAATGCTGGCCGAGGCGTTTGTCGGCGACGATCCCGTGGCGCGCGAGTTGATCACGAAGTGGCGGCAGCGGGCTCACGGCGTTGTACGTCGGCGCGCCGCCAGCCGTGCCGCCAGCGCGATTGCTTCGACCATGCTGGCTGGGTCCGCGATACCCTGGGTCGCAATGTCGAGTGCGGTACCATGATCGGGCGACGTGCGAACGAATGGCAGGCCAAGTGTCAGGTTGACTCCTCCCGAGAAGTCGAGCGTCTTGAGCGGGATCAGGGCCTGATCGTGATACATGCAGATGATGGCGTCGAATTGCCGGCGTGCCGCGGCGTGAAACATCGTATCGGCCGGCAAAGGGCCCGTCGCCGCAATGCCTTCCGCCGCAAGCCGGGTGAGGGCGGGTGCGACGATCCTCGTTTCCTCATCGCCAAGGTGTCCGGCCTCGCCGGCGTGAGGGTTGAGGGCGGCGACCCCGAGCCGCGGCGAGGGCAAGCCGAACTCCGTCTTCAGCGCCTGCCAGGTTGTTCGCGCGACGGCGATGATCTTGTCAGGCGTGAGCAGCTTCGCCACGCGGGCAATCGGCTCGTGGATCGTGACAGGAACAACGCGCAGCGGCGGGCTGATCCGCTCAACCGTCAACATCATGACGGGTGAGGGTATGCCCGAAAGGCTTCCCAGATACTCCGTATGGCCGGGGTAAGCGAAGCCGGCGTCTTGCAGGGCCTGCTTTTGAATTGGCGCCGTCACCACGGCCGCGGCATCGCCCTCCCGAACCAGAGCGACGGCGCGATCGATCGAGGCGATCACGGCCGGGGCTGTCTTCGCGCTGGGGTGGCCAAGATTCTCAACGTTGTCGGGGGCCCCCGACAGCGGAAGAACCGGCAAAGCCTTGGCGAACGCAGGCAGCGCGTCGGCAGGCTGCGCGATCTCCACGAGAGGTGCTTTGAGGCCGAGGCGGGTTGCGAGGCTTTGCAATCGACGTGGATTGTCGACGACGAAAAAGGCCGGGGAGTCAGGCTGCCGTTGCCGCCATGCCTTGAGCACCACTTCGCCGCCAATGCCGGCCGGCTCGCCCATGGTGACCGCGATCGGTGGCAGCGGTTGGCCCACGACGGTATGTCTCGGCGTCAGATGCGGACATCGATGATGGCCTGCCGGCGCAGGTCGCGCAATTTCTGCCGGGCGACGTTCTCGAGTTTGTCGTTTTCAAGCTTCTGCGTGATCTGATCTTCCGATGGGATGCCGCTATCCTCCTGGCGCGAGCACACCATCACGAACAAGCGCGCGCCGGAAATCTCGATCGGCGGGCTGACTTGGCCGACAGCCAGGGTCGAGACAACGTCGCGTACCGCTTCGGGCAACCCGCCGGTCCGCAAGGGCTCTATCGGTCCTGATCCGGGTCCACCCGACTGCTTGGCAACCTGGTTCATTTGGTCGCAGCTGCGGACCGTGGGAGCCACCTGGTCGGAGATCCGGTCGAGCTCGGCTGGCGCCAGCGCCCGGCCCCCCAGCGTCGGCAGATAAATTTGGCTCAGGGTGATCACGGCCATCAACGGATCGGGGGCCCCGGCAGCCCGACGTCCGCGCATGACGAGGATGTGGTATCCGGTGCCGGTTCGAACCGGGTCAGAAACCTCGTTGGGTCCGAGGCGGCCCACGACGCGATCGAGCTCGTCTTCGAGATCGCCCTCGAGAACCCAGCCGAGATCGCCGCCGACTGCCGCGGTTGGACTTTGCGAGAATTGCTGGGCGAGCGCCGGGAACGGCGTGCCGCCGCGCGCGCGCTGGACGAGCTGATCGGCGAGCGTCTGGATATCGGCTTCTGAAGTCACCTGAGAAAACGGCAGGAAAATTTCGCCGAGCAGGTGTTCGGGTTTGCCCTGGTTTGCCTTGAGGCGCTCCATCACGTTGCGGACTTCTTCAGGCGGAATGATGATGTCCCGTGAAAGTTCCTGACGAACGACCTTGACCCAAGCGACATCCGCTTCGATCTGAGAGAAGAGCGTTCCCATGTCGATGCCGCGCTCGCCAAACAGTTGGCGAAATGCGCCAGGCTGAAGACCGTTCTGCGCCTCAATCGAATTGACGGCTTCGCGCACTTCGAGGTCTTCGACCTCAATCTTGACCCGCCGCGCCTCTTGGGTCTTGAGCCGCTCCTCGATCAGGTTCTGAATCACTTGCGGCAGAACCCGCCGCTGAACATCCGGCGTATTTTCGAGACCGGATGTCGCGAGAAACATGCCGAGACGCGATTGCACGTCATAAACGGTGATGACGTCCTCATTGACCACGGCGGCGATGCCCATGGCGTTGTCCTGGGCTTCAGCACCTGGCCACGGTGAGATCGCGATTGCCGCCAGGGCGGCCAAGGCGCCGGCGCCGCGAAACGCTATATTCAGAAATCTTTTCATAGAGTTAGATGGACTACCTTAACCGGCGTTGGTCGCCGAGAGTAGCGTGTAGCATAAATGGCGACTATGGCCAAAAGGTGTGTCTTTGCCGATACGCTAAGCATCTGATCGACCGGCGATCTTGTTTTCGATGATCTCCAGAATGTGGCTCTCGAAAGACTGGCCGCTCGCCGCCTCATCCGGCCTATTCCGATTTTCGTGGCATAGGCCCGACAATAGCCAAAGGTACGGGTGAACTCCAAACCGACGAAAAAAAGTCGCGGTAGCAAGGAGCGCGGTGTCGAATCTTCCAGCAATGAGCTCGGCAATCGGCTCAAGCAAAGCAAAACCTTGCCTGAATCGGTCACCTTCCGGCACCTCGGCTATGATCGATCGATACGAATGTACATCGTGCGCTACGATTGCGTGGAGCGCCCGAGCGAAAAAAGGGTGCGGATCCAAGTCCAAGGGCAGCACCATTCGTGGCAGATGCCCTGGGTCAGCTTCGATCGACACCGTCGCGTCCGAGGTCATCTTGCCGCACCGACGTTGGTATTCAACGTCAATGCGCCAAGCGTCTTGAGACTGAAGCGCAAAAGGACCGTGACCCCACTCTCGAAGTCCCGGTCCTGCGTGCGATCATCAGCGATATCGAGACCGAACACGAAGCACTCGTCCTCGTAGGTGAAACCAAGTGCCGTGCGAATGCGGCCACCGCCGCGACTGAGGTTTTCTCGATGATTGGCGCTGAGGCTCCAATTCTGGGTCAGGCGGCTTGAGACCGCGACGAACAACTCCTCCCGGTCGCCCCCGGCGGGATTGGTTGGGTCGCCCTGCTTGATGAACAGATAATTGACGCCGACACGCAGCGGATCGCGTCCGAAATCGCCACCGAACTCGCTGCGACGCAGAGCGAAGTCATTCTTATCGAGCCGGGCGCGATACAAGAAATTGATCCATGGCCCCGGCGAAACATCGAAGCGCCCGACGACATCCGACATTTTCCCGCTCAAACCCGACAGCGGGCTAAACACCTGGTCGCGGTGAAAACGATAGCCTTGACCGGCAAACGCCGATACGTACCCGCCGCCCGTGCCGAACGCCGACCACTTGAGCCCATAATTGACACGACCGCCGCCCTCAACACGGTCGAAGCCGGTGGTGCGTTGCATGTCGAACAAGTTCGTGTCGTCGAGCTCGAAGTCGAGGCTGTCCTCGTTCGGAATCTTGCTGTCGTTCTGGCCAGTCGGACCGATCGCACCCATGATGATTGGTTCGAACGTCTGGCGAATTCGTCCATCAGCCTTGATCAGCGGATACCGCCACTCCAACGACAACTCGGGTAGAACGCGTCCTGTCGTTCCCGTGAAGTTCGCCCTCCCGGCGCGCGGCACGTTGTGGACGTAATATCCATCGCCGCGCAGCGTCGCGCGCAGCGTATAAACGTCGCCGATCGGGCTGGTGTAAGGCACGTGCCAGCCGATGGTTGCCGACAATCGATTGCTATCGATACCGCTCGTTCGCTGCAGCACGGCGCCATTGATATCGGCCGTTAGATAACTGTCGCCGACGACGGGATCGGTGACATAGGCATAGCGCATCAAAGGAGCGATCACCGGTGTCGATCGGAAGCCAACCGCGCCGCGCTGCCGCTGGAAGTAGAACGAGTCGGCCGAGAAATACGAGTTGGCCGAGAAGCGCTCGATGTACCCGCGGGTGGTCAGCCACGTCGGTGCCTCGAATCCATACCGGCGAAGATATGTCTGGTCGGACGCGACGTGGACGTCCGCGCCGCTCCGCCAGCTTTCGTCCATGTGCCAGCGCACGGTGGCTCGCGCATGGCCGCGAAAATCCTTACGCACGTCGGGATCGTCGGCAACCAAACTGCCGGAGAGGGCTAACTCGCCATCGTTGAACGCCTGGCGATACTCGCCCGTCACGCCATTGCCGGCCGCTGTCGTGATCAAGGGCGCCAGCGTCGCATCCTTGTCTGGGGCAATATTGAAGTAATAGGGCAGTTCAAACGACACGCCGAGGTTGGCCCCGCCGCCGATCTTTGGCAGCAACAGCCCGCTCTTGCGGCCGGCGGTCGGGTCGGGATGCGCGAGATATGGCGTGAAGAAGATCGGGATGCCGAGAAGATCGACACGGGCGTTGCGGTAGTAAACCATCTCGGCGTCGCGGTCGTAGCGTACGCGACCGGCTTTGATCTGCCAGACCGGCGAGCGATCTTCGCAGATGTCGCAGGCCGAGTAGATGGCGTCGGTTAACTCGGCGATGACGCCATCGCGACGACGGAACGTGCGACTCGCCATGCGTGATTTGTCGGCGAGCAATACCCGTACATCGGTGGCGAGACCGTTCTTCAGATCGCCCGAAACCTCGAGGCGCTCAAAGAACATGACCGTGCCGTTGTCGTCGAGCAGGCTGACATTGCCGGTTGCAAGCGCGAGGTCGCGCCCGCGGTCGTAACTGATCGAGTCGGCAAGAAGAATGCGCCCGCCGCGTTCGATCTCGACTCGGCCGGCCGCTGTGACGGTATCCGATTTGTCGTCGTAGGTGACGCGATCGGCCTGCAGCAATGTCGCGGTGGTGCCTTCCGTGGCTTGCCCATGGGCTGAGATTGGCAACGAAGTCACAACCAGCGCGACCGCGATGAGAGAGCAGCGATTGAGAATCACGGGCCGGCGACCCTCGTCTGGGGCGGCACGTAAGCATCGTTCGCACCGCCGCGCGGCGGCGCAAAGTTGATGAGCGCGCGAATAGCGACCATGGCCGGCCCAAGAGCCAGCACGTATAGCGCCAGCGACCAGATTTCCCGGCGCGCGGCCAGGGCAAAAGCGCCGAGTGTCGCCACCTCGATTGCGACAATCGTCGTTGTGGCGCCAAGAATTCGCCGGCCAACACCGTGCCGGTCGAAATCGCCGAGCAACAACCAGGCCACCGCAATCAGGGCAAATGCCACATTGAGGATTGGCGCCGACAGCCGGCTATGGGCATCGGCTCGCATTCGCCGGACTGTCGTCTCTGAATGTCCATCGCTCTCGCCAAGCGACAGCAAGTCGCCCGTCGACCGTTCGCCGTTGTCGAGCCACCGATCCTCGCCCGCTCCGGCCAGTTCGCCAAGGCCGACGGTGTATGTATCAAACGTCAACACCGTGTAGCTGTCGCCAGTGCCACGTTCCTGGCGACTGCCGTCGTCGAGATGAATGACGGGCCCTTCGTCGCTGCTGCCGACGGAACCTCGTTTGGCCATCAGCGTAACGGCTTGCCCCGTCGTTCGTGAATCTTGGATCATGACGCCGAGCAACGACCCGTTGGCGTCGCGATCCCGCACGTAGACCGTCAGTCCGGGCGAGAGCTGATTGAAAGTTCCTTCGCGCAGCAAGACTTGCGACACGTCATTCCGAATCGACCACTGCAGGTCCTTGAAGGCGCGCATCGACGCCGGAACGGCGGCCAGGCTGAGCATATATCCCAGAATCGTCGCGCCGAAGCCGATGACAAGCGCCGGGCGTGCCAACCCGAGACGGCTGAGGCCGGCGGATTGGAGCACAACGAGTTCGCGATCCACCGCGAGGCGGTTGTAAACGAAGACCACCACCGCAAAGAGCGCGATCGGCAAGATGAGGGACAAAGTCGGCGGCAACATCAAGACGGTGAGTTTGAGCCAGGTCGCGATCGGCAAGCCCTTGCCCATTACGAATTGCAGGAACCGCAACGACTGAGTCAGCCAAACGATGAACAGCAGCGCGGCGCTGACGACGGTGGTGCCGACGGCGAGCTGCTTCAGCACGTATCGCGAATAGTGACGGGCGACGGCGGGCATTCGCGGAGTAT
>VGEM01000020.1 GCA_016869315.1 Alphaproteobacteria bacterium
GCGCGGCGCGGTTGTTCAACGCCCAGTCACGCATTCGGGAAACCCGGCTTGAACCGTTTGCCAGTCTCAACTGGCAGATAGGGGCCAGCATGTTTGTCGATTTGGCGGTGGACTACGAACGTTCGAAATTCAAGCAGACTGGCCGCGACGTCAACAATCGCCGGAAATTGTCCTACGTCAAACCGCGCGCCGACGTGAGGTACGACTTCGATTCTTTGACTCAGCTGAGAATCGGCGTGGGTCGAACCGTCAGCCAGCTCGACTTCGCCGATTTTCTGACCAGCTTCGAGGCCGACGATAGCCAGACCGGCGTAATTCGTGCCGGCAATCCGAACATCGTCCCGGAAAAAATCTGGGCGACATCCGCCACGCTTGAGCGGCGCCTCGCCAACGACGGCGGGCTTGTCTCGATGCGGGCGTTTCGGGAAGACTATGCGGACCATATCGAAGTCATTCCCGTCGCAAACGGCACGCTGGCGGCGCCGGGCAATATCGGCTCGGGCTACGATCATGGCATCGAATTCAAGGGCAGCCTTCGGCTCGACCGGTTCGGTATTGCGGGCGCCGTGATCGAGGCCAGCACGCTCTGGCGCAAGACCAACGTGACCGACCCGTTCACCGGCGAAAGCCGCTGGCTGCGCGACATACCCGATTCGCAGTGGTTGGTGCGCTTTCGCCAGGACTTCGACTGGCGCAGCTTGTCCTACGGCGTGACGGTCGAAGACGAGGGGCGGCGCGATCAATTCGAATTGATCTTCATGAACGCATTCTATCGCGCGATCGACTTTCAGGCCTTCGTTGAAATGCAACCGGTCGCCGGCGTGACGGCCCGGCTCGAAGCATTTCGCGTCTTGCGGACCGGAGCGGAACGTGAGCGCCTGACCTACGTCGGCAATCGTGGTCGCGGAATCTTGCTGCGTCGCGAATTGCGCGACATCAAGTTCCACCGCGACGTCAAGTTCACCTTGCGCGGAGCGTTTTAGAATACGTCCTTGCGGCGGCGCACTTCGGCGAAGACGTCAACCGGATCGCGGCCGGTCATGGCGATGGCGGCCTGAAGTTCCGGCGCATCGGCCCTCAGAAACGGGTTGGCGGTGCGCTCAAGGCCGAGGGTCGACGGAACGGTCGGGACGTTTCTGGCGCGCTTGTCCTTGACTTCGGCCTCATAGGCGCGGAGCGCCGCGTTGCCTGGGTCGACGGTGACGGCGAATCGGACGTTGCTTTCGGTGTACTCGTGCGCGCAGAAGATCCGCGTTTCGGCAGGCAGGGCCCTCAGCCGGCTCAGACTGGTCCACATTTGCTGCGGCGTACCTTCGAACAGCCGGCCGCAACCGATCGAAAACATGGTATCGCCGCAGAACAGGGCGGATGCGTTTTTGAACCAATAAGCGATGTGACCGCGGGTATGGCCCGGGACGAAAAACACCTGGGCGGCCTCGTTACCGAACGTGTAAATGTCGCCATCCGTGACCTGGATCGCCATCCCTGGAATGCGGTCGGGGTCGTGGGACGGCCCGACAATGGTGCAACCGGTTGCGGCCTGAATCTCAAGATTGCCGCCCACGTGATCGCCGTGATGATGGGTGTTCAGAATATGGGTGATCTTCCAGCCGAGACGCTTGGCTTCAGTCAGAATGGGTTCGGACACGGCTGGATCAACCACGCCGACGGCACCTGATGCGGGCTCGCGGATCAAATAAACGTAGTTGTCACTGAGAACGGGAATTTGGCGAATGTCGAGCACGACGGTTCCTTGCTGTGGCAAGCGGGCCTATGGTGAGGTCAAATGTATCGCGATGGAGCAGATCGGTGAAGATGTTTGCGGCGGCGACGATTGCGGCTGTGTTGGCCATGCCCGCGGCCGCGTGCGAGCTTGACCGGCCGGTCGTCTTCGCTGGCCTCGACTGGGACTCGGTCGCATTTCACAACGCCGTTGCACGTCGCATCATCGAAGATGGCTTCGGGTGCAAAACCGACGTCATTCCCGGCTCGACGATTCCATTGCTGCAAGGCCTCGCCCAAGGCGACATCGATATCGCCATGGAGGTCTGGAAAGATGCGGTGACAGATGTCTGGCAGCGGGCCTTGGCGCGCGGGCAGGTCGTCGAAATCGGAATCAATTTTCCGGACGCGGTGCAAGGATGGTACGTGCCGCGATACGTGGTCGAGGCGTCGCCCGATCTCAAATCTGTTGCCGATCTGGCGCGCCACGCCGCCTTGTTCCGCGATCCGGAGGAGCCGTCCAAAGGGCGATTCTATAACTGCGTTGCCGGCTGGTCGTGCGAGATCGTCAACACCAACAAGCTTCGCGCTTACGTACTCGACAAAACGTTCACCAATTTCCGCCCCGGAACCGGCGCCGCACTTGCGGCCGCTGTGACCGGCGCCGTGCGCAGGCGCGAACCGATTATTTTCTATTACTGGTCGCCAACGTGGTTGCTGGGTGCCCACGACTTCGTGCGTCTCGATGAACCCGCCTGGAATCAAGCCGATTGGACCGGATTGGCGACTGATCCTGCCTATCCGCGTGCGGTGGCCTATCCGACCGTAGAGGTCTGGATCGGGGCGAACGCCGATTTTGCCGCCCAAGCACCCGCCATTTCAAAATTCTTGTCTGCGTATCGCACAGACGCTCACGTGATCGCCCGCGCGCTCGCACATATGCGAGAAACAGGCGCCGATGCGACTGCTGAAGCACAACGGTTCTTGGCCGAATCGCCGTCGCTTTGGCGGAGCTGGCTCGATGATGATGCGGCCGCCCGCATTGAGCGAAGCCTGGGAACCAAGCCGCCCTAGATAACCCTTGAGGTTGGCGATCTCCGGCCCAGAATGGGCTTTCGAAAGGCCAACACCGATGTTCCCCGAGAGATTCACGTTCAAGATTGCCCCCTCGATCAACCGCTGGATCGACGCCCTCATCGCCGACCAGGGCGCAACGTTTCGCGTCATTGGCGATGCTTTGCTCGCGCCTTTGATCCTGCTTGAGTCGCTGCTGCGCGGCGCGCCGTGGTGGCTGGTCGTCGGCCTGGTTGCGGCGTTGGCCTATCTGCTGTCGCGTCGGCCGATGTTCGCCGTGGCGTCGGGCATGGCTATGATTCTCGTCGGCGTGCTGGGGCTGTGGGACCCGGCCATGCAGACCTTGGCTTTGATGCTGGTCGCGGTCGTCATATGTATCGTGCTCGGCGTGCCAGCCGGGATTGGCCTGGCCCGTTCCCCGAAAGTTGCTCGCGTCACCCGCCCGCTGCTCGATGCCATGCAGACCGTGCCGAGTTTCGTTTATTTGGTTCCGGCCATGATGCTGTTCGGCCTCGGCAAGGTGCCCGCTTTGATCGCGACCGTGATCTACGCCTTGCCGCCGATCGCGCGCTTGACCGAGTTCGGCATCCGGAACGCCGATGCGGCTGCGGTCGAGGCGGCGGACGCGTTCGGCGCGACGCCGCGGCAAAAGCTGTGGCACGTCGAGCTGCCCCTGGCGCTGCCGTCGATCATGACCGGCGTCAACCAGGCAACCATGCTCGCACTGTCGATGGTGGTGGTGGCCTCGATGATCGGCGCGCGCGGACTGGGCGAGGAGGTGCTGCTCGGGATTCAACGACTTGACGTCGGACGCACCGCCGTCGCCGGATGCGTCATTGTCGTCCTCGCCATCGTGATCGATCGATTGACGCAGAGCTTGGGACGGCGTTTGCCGGGTCGCCAATGACGACGCTCGCGCTCGACCATGTCACGACGATATTCGGTCCGGCGTCAGAGCGGGCCTGGCCGCTGCTGGCCGAAGGGCGCGGCAAGGCTGACATACTTGATCGCACCGGACTTCATCTGGCGTTGAATGCCGTCAGTTTGACGGTTGCGTCGGGCGAAGTTCTTGCGGTGATGGGCGCCTCGGGCTCGGGCAAGTCCACCCTGCTGCGCACCTTCAACCTCCTGGTCCGACCGACGCGTGGCGACGTCTTGGTCGCGGGGCGGCACCTTTGTGACCTGGCCGGCGAGGCGCTTCGCGATCTCCGGCGCCAGACCTTTGGCATGGTCTTTCAGGGCTTTGGTCTGCTGCCGCATCTGACCGTCATCGACAACGTTGCCTTTCCACTCATGCTGGCGGGGATCGACAAAAACGCGCGCCTCGACCGGGCCAGGGTCTGGCTTGATCGGGTCGGTTTGGGTGGCGAGGCGAAGTCTCGCCCAGACCAGCTCTCGGCCGGCATGCAGCAGCGGGTTGGCCTTGCCCGGGCCTTGATCAACGATCCGCCGGTTCTGTTGATGGACGAGCCGTTTGCGGCGCTCGACCCTATTACACGGAGGGATATGCAGGATCAGCTGCTCCGGCTTCAATCGGAACTGAAGAAAACCGTGGTGATGATCACCCACGACCCCGCCGACGCCATGCGGCTTGCCGACCGGGTCGCGGTTCTTCGCGACGGGGCCTTGATCCAGGTCGGGACCTACCGGGACATTACCCTGCATCCGGCGGATGAGGGGGTGGCCGCCTTCGTTCGGGGATTCGGCCCGGCCCGAGCCCCGATGACAGCGGTCAGCACTTAGAAAAAATTGCCCACACGCCAGTTGTCACATTGTTAATGTCGATTTGTGTGGGCAGTCATGGCCGCCGCGCGCCGGTGTGCTAGGAGTGTCAGCAGCCGCGACCCGCCGGGTGTTTTGTCAAATCCGGGGGCGCCTTCGAACTCAGGCTCTTGTTCCGGTGTACGCCCGTTTTCACGCTCGCGCCTTCGACTCGCTCAAGGCGCTGAGTCTGTTCACTGTCGTCCTGGCTGCCGCACTGTCCGCCGCCCCGGTGACGGCACAAACACCCGACACCATCAAGCCGGTCCGGATCGCGACCGGGCCCACCGACACGACGGATTTTCCCTTTGGCGGCCTGGTCGGCAACGCCATCTCCAACCCGCCGGGCTCGCGCGAGTGCGATCGCGGCGGTAACTGCGGCGTGCCGGGGTTGATTGCCGTCGCCCAGACCACCGCCGGCACTTTCGAAAACCTTGGCGCGGTAGCGCGCGGGCAGGTCGAGCTCGGATTGACCCAGGCCGACATCGCCGAGTGGGCTTTCCGCGCCGATGGCGAATTCTCGAACGATCAGCCGGTGACTCGGCTGCGCGTCATCGCGCGGCTCTATCCGGCTACCGTTCACCTGATTGCGCGTCGCGGCGCCAAGATTTCCGGAATGGCGGACCTCGCCGGCAAGACGGTTGCCCTCGACGGCGAGGGC
Organism: Alphaproteobacteria bacterium; assembly: GCA_016869315.1. Classification (GTDB taxonomy): domain Bacteria; phylum Pseudomonadota; class Alphaproteobacteria; order Rhodospirillales; family Rhodospirillaceae; genus VGEM01. The sequence continues at coordinate 5,219 of VGEM01000020.1, forward strand.
TCGGGAACGCGGTTCACGGCAAAACAGCTGATGTCGGCCCACAAGGTGCGATGGGGAACAGTGAAGATGCGGACGCTCGACGTAGGTGCGGCGGCCGCGGCCATGACATCGCGTCAGATCGATGCGATGTTCGTGGTCGGCGGCGCGCCCATGCTTGCGGTCGAAGAGTTGATCAAGAATGCCGAAGCCGACATCGTGCCGATCGATGGGCCGACGGCCGCCAAGATCGCCCAGGTCGTTCCTTACTATTCGCGTGACGTCATTCCCGCCGGGACCTACGGCAATGTTGCCGACATCGTCACGCTGGCGGTTGGTTCGGTATTGATCGCGCGTGACGATCTCAACCAGGACCTTGGTTACGGTATCGCCAAAGCGATTTGGCACGAACGCAACGCCGAATTGTTCGCGACCGGCCATGCCCGCGGAAAGCTGATGGACAAATCCCGCGCCATTGCCGGCCTCGGCGTTCCGATCCATCCCGGCGCCGTACGCTACTACATTGAAGAACGTCTCATGAGTCAGGCGCCGGCCATCGCACCGGCCGAACCTTCTCAGCCGTTGGCGGTGCGCCCAGCTGCCGCGGGCCCGGCTCGCGCAAACCCGGCGCCGCCTGCGCCGCCGCCGGTGACGACACCTGCAGCGCCCGCCGCGCCTGTCGCCGGGCCCAACAGCTGATGATCTCCGTTCTGGTCGATCAGGGCAGTGGCACGCCGATCGATGCGGTATCGACGGCCGCTTATCCGGCCTGGCTCGCGGGCCGGTCAGCCGCGCAGAAGACCTGGCTGCAGACGCTCGACTTCAAGCCCGACGCCGGTAGCGTCGCGGTCATGCCCGCGACAAACGGCGCGGCGGAACGGGTCGTGCTCGGACTTGGCAAAGGCGACGATCCGTGGGTAACCGGCAATTTGTCGAAGACGCTGCCGCCGGGCGTTTATGCGCTCGGCGAAATCGTCGGATGCACGGCGCCGTTAGCCGCCGCGTTGCCAACGTGGGCCGCGCTGGCCTGGGCCCTCGGGGCTTATGCTTTCAAGACCTATAAGTCGCCAAAACCCGAGGGCGACCGGCAACCGGCGCAGCTCATTTGGCCGGCGGGCTGCGACCGCAGCCATGTCGAGCGCACGGTGGCGGCATCGGCTTTAGCCCGCGATTTGATCAACACACCGGCCGCCGACTTGCTGCCCGATCAATTGGCCAACGCCGTCAGTCGCGTTGGCGTCACGCGCGGCGCCGCGGTCCGCGAGATCGTCGGCGAAGAGCTGCTGGTGCAGAACTATCCGGCGATTCATGCCGTCGGGCGTGCCAGCACCGTGCCGCCGCGCTTGATCGATCTCATCTGGGGCGATCCTGCCGCGCCGAGAGTGACGCTGGTCGGAAAAGGGGTCTGCTTCGATTCAGGCGGGCTCGACCTGAAGCCGTCGAGCGCCATGCTGTTGATGAAAAAGGATATGGGAGGTGCCGCGACCATGCTCGGCGTCGCCGACATGGTGATGGCCGCCAGACTGCCGATCCGGCTTCGGCTGCTGATCCCGGCGGTCGAGAACGCCGTCGCCGGCAATGCTTTCCGGCCTGGTGACGTGATCACCTCGCGCAAAGGCCTCAAGATCGAGATCGGCAACACCGATGCTGAGGGGCGTGTCATTCTCGCGGATGCGTTGGCCGAGGCCGTCGTCGATAAGCCGGCGCTGCTGATCGATGCGGCGACGCTCACCGGCGCGGCACGCACGGCCCTTGGCCCGGAGCTGCCGGCGGTTTTCACCGACGACGAAAGTCTGGCCGCCGATGTCATCAGGGCGGCATCGGATACTTTTGACCCGTTGTGGCGGCTGCCGCTGTGGGCGCCTTACCGCAAGATGATCGACAGCAAAGTGGCCGACATCAACAACGCAGGCGAATCATCCTTCGCCGGCGCCGTCACCGCCGCGCTGTTTCTGAAGGACTTTGTCGGCGAGGGTGTTCCCTGGCTGCATATCGATACCTACGCCTGGAACCCGGCCGACCGGCCGGGCCGGCCGCAAGGCGGCGAAGCGCTGGCGCTCCGTGCGATCTATCAGTTGATTCGCTCGCGCTTTGCCTGAGCTATTTTCTTGGCGCCAGAATTTGATCGAGAATCGCGGTTCCCGATCCCGTTCGTTCCAGGCGCGGGTATCGCAGGCCGCCGCGATAGTCGATCGCCACGGTCCGATAGTGATCGCCGTTCTTGATCAGGAATTCCATCGGTGACGTCGATTGCTTGCCGTCGGTGATCGCCGTTTTCAGGCGTTCGACGTCGTAAGCAATGCCGTTGACGGCAACAATCTGGCTACCGACCGTCAATCCCGCCTTATGGGCAGGTCCATCCCACAACACGTCGGTCAAACGCCCTTCGCGGCCGATCGTCAGGCCAAGAGAATACGAAAAGGTTTGCAGCTTGCTTTGGGAGTCAGCGTCTTTGAAAAAACTTGTCGGCTCTTCGGCGAAAGCAAGGATGTACCCGCCGCGGCGCAATCCATCGAGCGGGGCCCCTGGCCCGTGGCCATCGAGACGGTCGCGCAGGAATGTACGCCAATCGTGCGCAACGATCTGATTGAGCGCGCCGACCAAATCATCGAACGAATAGGTTGAGGGACCGGCAGCGTCGGCGCGGGCCCCAAAAAACAGCTTGGCAAAATCGTCGAGCGACTTCCGCCCGCGCGTCTTCTCGCGAATCAGGGTGTCGGCATCGAGCCACAACAATAGTCCCTCGGAATAATAGTCTTCGCTGCGCTGCCAACTGCGCCACGGCATCGGCTGGCGCGCTGTGGTGATCGGGTCGTTGGTCGTGTCCTGCAGCGGTTTCCAGGCGCGACCGACGCGCTGATCGTAAAGGGCGGCGGTCGCCGCCAAGGATTCAAGCGCCTGGGCTTTGCTGATGAGACCGGCGCGTGCCGCGAGAATCACGCCCCAATACTGGGTCTGGCCTTCGTAGACCCAGAGAAGTCCGTTGCGCATCGGCGTGTTGAAGTTGGCAATCCACAGATCCGCCGGGCGGCGGAACTTACCATTCCAGGAATGGGCGAGTTCGTGGGGCAGAAGGTCGCGTCCCGGCGCGGTCCGGTTCCATTCCGTGAAATAGCCGGGATCAGTGCCGTTCTCGCTTGACGAGCTGTGTTCGAGCCCGATGCCGCCCATGCGGTCGGTCAAGGCCAGCAGAAATTCGTATGACTGGAAATGAGGCCGCCCGAAGGCGCGCCCCGTCTCGATGACGAGGTTGCGGTGCGCCTCGATTTGCTCGGCCTTGGCCGCGAGATGACCTGGCTCGTCGGCAAAAACGTTCAACCGAACCGGCGCGCCGTTGAGCGAGCCGAGGTCGTGGATCACGGCATAACGGCCCGCGAACATGGGTGAGTCGACCACGGTCTCGAGCGTTGCGGTCTCGAACGCAATCCTGCTTCCCGCGCGCGACGACGGCTTGAGCGATGTCGCATACGACCACTCGGGCGGCAACACGACCGACGCCGCGACCGGAATTTGCCGCGCGAAATATCCGGCCGCATAGAGCACGACCGTGTTCCATTGCAGATTTAGCATCTCGGGCGTCATCACGATTCGGCCCTGGTTGCTGTCGGTCGGCGATAGAAACTGGAAACTCAATTCAAGGGTCGTCACGCCCGCCGGCACGTCGACATGAAATGCGAAAACGTTGGCGTCGTCGCGGCGCCACGCGAGACGCTGACCGTTGCCTGTTATCGTGAGGCCGGCCAGCTTGTCGACGCGTCCACGCGGGGCATGGTTGCCGGGCAGCCACTGGGGGTAGAGCAGAGTAAGCGGCCCTGCGGTAACGGGGATGGTTTCCCGGACGCTAAAAATGCGGCGATCGATGTCGCTGGCATCCACCTCAAGCGTGATCGTGCCCGGAAACGCCGTGTCGCGCGGCGCGGCGATCGCGGGGGGCATCGGCACCGGTTGCGGCGCAGCCGGCGATGCGAGCTGCGCTTCGGCCACGGAGAGAGTTGCCGCCATCATTCCGGCCGCGGCCAACCCCGTCATTACACGTCGCCAGCCTGATTTCACGCCCGTGATCAAGGTTCTCTCCATTCGTGGAACTCTCATCATCTTTGGCTACGCGATGCCGGTTGGCAATATGCCGTTCGAGGGCAGTTCTTTGGCGAATGCGATGGTAATGGTATAAGGCGCGGGCGCTGTCTTCGGGTTTCGTCTGTGTCGCTTACGCAAATCATTGTTCTCGCTGTCGTTCAGGGTCTGACCGAGTTCCTGCCGATCAGTTCGTCCGGCCATCTCGCGCTTGTCCCGATGCTGACCCAATGGCCGGATCAGGGCCTGCCGATGGATGTCGCCGTGCATGTCGGCACGATGTTCGCGGTGATCATCTACTTCTGGCGCGATCTGTGGGCCATGGCCGTGGGCCTTCTTCGCTTCCTCCGGGGCAAGCGCGATCCTGCGGCGCGGCTCGCGATTCAAATTATCGTGGCGACCATCCCGGTTCTGGCTGCGGCCTGGGCCTTCGAGAAATACGTCGGCGACGCCGTCCGGGCGATGGCGGTGATCGGCTGGACCACCCTTGGCTATGGAATTCTCCTGTTTGTCGCGGACCGCGCCTGCATGACCGTCAAGAAGGTCGAACACGCGAGTTATAGCGACGCGCTGGTCATTGGCCTGGCGCAGATTCTGGCGCTGGTGCCCGGCACGAGCCGCTCGGGGATCACCATGACGGCAGCACGGATTCTGGGTTACGAGCGCCCAGAAGCAGCGAAATTCTCGTTTCTGATGTCGGTGCCGACGATCGCCGCCGGCGGAATGTGGCTCGTCCTCAAACTTCGTGAAGCGCACGACACTCAGTTGACGGACGATGCCTTGCTCGCCATGGCGCTGTCGTTTGTCACCGGCCTGTTCGCCATCGCATTCATGATGCGCTGGTTACGGCGCTCAACCTTCACGCCGTTCGTGATTTACCGGATTCTTCTCGGCGCCGTGGTGCTGGGTCTGGCCTACGGCGTGATTTGATTTACCCCGGTGCTTTGGACATCACCAAGGCTGGCTGGTGCTATCGAAGCGGTAAAACACGCCATTGTTCTTGAGCGTCAGACCATCAATGACCTTGATAACGCTCGCAGCACTTTGAGATGTCGGCATGTTTTGCGGCCGGGTTGAGCCCCCTGCCGCCCGGCCCATGTCTGTGTCGACGCCATCAGGAGAGATCGCGCCAACGATGATATTCTACTCAGCCAAATCGGTCGCCAGTCCGCGCATCAGAATATTCAGCGCTGCCTTGCTTGAGCGATAGGCGTAAAGGCCTCCGGCGACCGAATTTCCGGAAACAATGGAATTGCCGCTGGAGATCGCGACGATTTTCTTTTGCTCGCTCGACCTGACGTGTTCGCGAAAGGCCTCGGCCATTGCCAAAGGCCCAAACGCATTCGTCATCATGACGCGCTGAAAGTCGTTCCGCTCCAGCGACTCGAGCCTTTGGGTCGAGAGATCGCCGAGCACGCCCGCATTATTGATCAATATGTCGATCGGCACGCCCTTGTACTTCAGGGCGAGCGCCTTGATAGATGCCATGTCTGTGACGTCGAGTCGCTCAACCTTGATATCGGTGTTGGCGGCCGACAGGGCGTTGAGTTCTTGGGACGTCTCAGGGGCGCGGGTTATTGCGATCACGATCCAGTCGCGAGCGGCATATTGCCGAACAAATTCAAGTCCGAGTCCCCGGTTCGCTCCCGTAATGAGAACGGTCGCGGCATGGCATGGCCAAGCCCATATCAACAGCAGAGAAAAAAGAGTCCGGGTGCAGGTCTTCATGCAGCTACGCGATGGTATCACGCGAGGCGGGTCATGGCGGTCGCTTGCGCGACGATGGACAATCGAAACCTCGGTTTGCTCAGCTGTCGCGGGCAGCCAGCCTGAGTTTCTTGTTCTGCTGAACCGGGCGGAACCGCTTCAGGTACGACGGCGCGATAACATCGGGCGACGTCGGCTCGATGCCAAACGCCGACAGTCCGGGACGTCCGCCCGTGAGAACGTTGCCAAGCTCCAGCAGCCGCATCTGATCGCGGGTCAACGGTGGGTCGGGCAGCAGCTCGGATGGAATCGTGAGAACGCGCAAGGCCAGATCACGGACGCTGTAAATCGCTTCCAGGATCGCAGCCGTGACGTGACCGATGATGAAGGGGAAGCCTTTGACCCAGCGATGGCGCATCGACTCGCGATTCACCAGCTCGAGCACGTCACGCATCGTATAGACGCGCGGGCCGCCCAGTTCGTAGGTGGCGCCTTCGTGGCCTTCGCCTTCGAGGGAGCGGACGATCGCTTCCGCAACGTCGCCGACATAGACCGGTTGGAACTGTGTGCCGCCGCCGCCCGGTGCATGCGGCACGATGTTGGTAAAGAACGGCAGCACCGGTGAAATCTGGGCCAGCTGACCGAACCGATTGAAGAATCCGTCTTCGGTGCCGAACACCACGCTGGGGCGAAAGGTCACGACGCCAGGGAACGCCGCGCGCACGGCCGCTTCCCCGGCCGCCTTGCTTCGCGCATAGGCTGACGGCGATTGCGCGTCGGCACCCAAAGCCGACATGTGAACGAGATGCTTGACGCCCGCGGCCCGAGCCGCTGTCGCAATGACACGCGCACCTTCGGCGTGGACGCGCTCGAACGTCCGTTTGCCGCGCTCGGCCAAAATGCCGACCAGGTTGATGACCGCGTCTGCGCCGGCCACAGCGCGCGCGACACTGGCGGCATCGCTGAGCGTGCCCGGCATCAACACGACTTGCCCTAAGTCGCCCGCCGTCTTGAGGTACAGGGCGCGTCGGCTATCGCGCACCACGACGCGAACGCGCCAGCCACGCGCGGCGAGCAGACGAACGACATACCGGCCGACGAATCCCGACCCACCGAAAACCGTGACTAGACCCGCCATGTTGCGCGTTCCCGTCCCCACTAATTCTGTCGCCAAGCGTCTGAGTTTAACCCCAAACCGGGGCCATGTTCATCACTCGCATAGTTCGCCGGTTGAGGCAACATCGCGTTGAGAATGCGGGGTTTTTCGACGTTTCCCGGTGCCTTTGCGACGCCGCCGTTTGATTGACAAGCTCTGGCGAAAGGCTTAACCGTCACGCCCTGTTTGACCATGGCTTTGTCTCAAGGTCCTGGTCCGGTGCCCAGGTGGTGGAACTGGTAGACGCGCTGGCTTCAGGTGCCAGTGGCCGCGAGGCCGTGGAGGTTCGAGTCCTCTCCTGGGCACCATTCGTTTTCATGAGCATTCGTACCGACCAGTCAGGATGATTCCCGCGTGACGACGACCCTTCACAAAGGCGATCTCTCCGCCGGCGTTTCGTTCTCAGGCAGTGTCGCGGTCGACACCGAAACCATGGGCCTCAAGTTGCATCGCGACCGGCTGTGCGTCGTGCAGCTCTCGGCAGGCGACGGTCACGCGCACGTTATTCAGATTCAGCCCGGTCGTCCCGCGCCACGACTGGCTGCGCTGTTTTCTGACGCCAAAGTACTCAAGATCTTCCATTTTGCCCGCTTCGATCTCGCCATGGTGCAAAAGCATCTCGGTGTGCGGTGCGCGCCGGTCTATTGCACGCGGACTGCGTCGCGTCTGGTGCGCACCAATACGGACAAGCATGGCCTGAAAGACCTATGCAAGGATCTTCTTGGCGTCGAATTATCGAAGCAGCAGCAGACCTCCGATTGGGGCGTGGACACGTTGTCGGCCGAGCAGCTCGAATACGCCGCCGCCGACGTCCTGCATCTTCATCGTCTTAAGGCCGAAATGGATCGGCTGCTCGCGCGCGAAGGCCGCGCCGACTTGGCGGAAGCCTGCTTTCGTTTCTTGCCCGATCGCGCCGTGCTCGATCTCGCCGGCTGGGCCGAAGACGACATCTTCGCGCATTGAATTCGATCGTTTGCCACAGTTTGGGGCCTACGCCTTTCATGTTTTTCACGTCGCGCGCGGGGCCGCGCGTTGACCTCGGACTCTGATGCCGCGATACTTTTGCCGCGGTAAATCGCCCGAATCGGACATGGTCACAAGCAAACGGAACTCGAAAGCCAAGTCGCCGCCGGCCAAGCGCGCGGTCGCCTCCGCGCGCCGGGTGTTCACCATTGCACGCCAAGCCATCGGCGCGTTGTCGCAGTCGCTTGGTCCCGATTTCGAGGCGTGTGTGGCGCTCCTGCGCGCAATCAAGGGCCGGGTGATTGTTTCGGGCATGGGCAAAAGTGGCCATATTGGCCACAAGATCGCGGCAACAATGGCCTCGACCGGAACGCCGGCGTTTTTCGTGCATGCCGCCGAGGCTAGTCACGGCGACCTCGGCATGATTACCGGCGATGATGCGGTTCTCGCCCTGTCGAACAGCGGCGAGACCAGCGAGCTCGAAGACCTGATCGCCTATACCCGTCGGCATGGCATCAAGCTGATCGCCATCACCTCAAACCGCGCCTCGACCCTGGGTCAGGCCGCCGATGTGGTGCTTGCGCTTCCGAAAGCGCCTGAAGCCTGCCCGCTTGGTCTTGCGCCGACGACATCCACTACGCTGATGATTTCCCTGGGTGACGCCCTGGCTGTCGCGCTGCTGGAACGGCGCGGCTTCACCAGCGAGGATTACAAGGCCTTTCATCCCGGCGGCAAACTTGGCCGACGGCTGATGAAGGTGTCGGACCTGATGCACACGGGCGCCGAGTTGCCGCTGGTCTCGCCGTCGACGTCTGTCAAAGACGCCATTCTTGAGATGACGCGGAAGACATTCGGAATCGCCGGCGTGATCAGCAAGGGCAAGCTGGTCGGCGTCGTCACCGATGGCGATTTGCGGCGCAATCTCTCCACCGACATTTTCAAGCGAACGGCGGGCGAGATCATGACCAAATCGCCGAAAGCAACCCATGGCAACATGCTTGCCGCCGAGGCGCTCCGGCTGATGAACGAGTGGAAGATCGCCTGCCTGTTCGTGCTGGCCAATCAAAAGCCGGTCGGCATCATTCGCCTGCACGACATCTTGCGGGCCGGCGCCGCATGACAACGCCGTCCCCTCCCGCCGCTGCCAAGCAGCACGCCGACGAGGTCTGGCGACCGCGCGCCCATGTGGCGCCTGGCGACGTGGCCGGTTACAGCCGTTTCGTTGGCCTCATGCGCATCGCCTTGCCGGCGATTGCCGGCGTGCTGGTCTTGTTGATCGTCGTCGTGCCGATGTTTAGCGCCAACGACGACGAGTTTCGTGTCGGCGACTCATCGGGCAAGGGTTTTGCCGTCGATGCGCTCAGCATGGTCAATGCCCGGTATTTCGGCACCGACGCCAAGGGCCAGCCGTTTTCGGTCACCGCCAAGTCGGTCCGCGAGCGAACCGGCGCCGACCGACGGATCGAATTGGCCTGGCCACAGGCCGACATCACGCTCAATGGTGGGACGTGGATGTCGGTCGAGGCTGAGGGCGGGCTCTATGATCGCAGCACCGAATCGCTCGATCTCTCCGGGGGCGTGAGTCTGTTTCAGGACCAGGGCTACGAAATGCACACGACCGCCGCGACCGTCAACCTGAAAGACGGCGCGGCATCGTCGCGGCAGCCCGTCAGCGGTCAGGGCCCGTTTGGTGAGCTCACCGCGAACGGTTTCGATCTCCACGACAAGGGCGCCGTCGTGATGTTTGCGGGACCGGCCCGTGTCACGCTCAATTTGTCGGGCGGCGGCGCCAAATGATCAGGCGCCGGAAACTCGTGCTGATCGCGGGTCTTTGGATCCTGGCGGTGGCCCCAGCGGCGGCGCAGTCGTTATCGTTCAGCTCGCGCGATTCGGACAAGCCCATCGACGTGACCGCCGATGGCGGTATCGAATGGCGTCAGAAGGAAAAACTGTTTATCGCCCGCAAGAACGCGCGCGCTAGCCAGGGCGACGTCAGCGTGACCGCCGATGAGTTAGTGGCGCACTACCGCGAAAAGCCGGGCGGAGGATCGGAAGTCTTTCAGGTCGATGCCCTGGGCAACGTCAAGATGACCTCGGCCGACGAGACTGCGGCGGGAGCGGCCGCCATCTACGACATCGATCGTGCGGTGCTGGTCATGGAGGGAGACCCGATCTCGTTGACGACGGCGAATGGCTCGATGACGGCGCGTGGAACCCTGCAATATTGGTCGAAAGAGCGTGTCGCGGTTGCCGACGGCGAGGCCGAGGCCCGCGACGATACCCGCCGCCTCAAGGCCGATCGACTGATCGCGTACTTCAAAGATGCCGACGGTGGAGCCAACGCAAAGGGATCGTTCGGAAAGAACGCATTGTCGTTGGTGCGCGGTGAGGGACGTGTGCAAATGTCGACCGCGAAAGAAGTCATTCGAGGCGATCGTGGCGAGTACAACCTCGATACGGGCATCGCCAAGCTCGACGGCGCGGTCAAGATGACCCAGGGCGAAAATCAATTGAACGGCGCCTTTGCCGTGCTCGACACCAAGGCCGGCTCAAGCCGGCTATTCGGATCGGCCGCCGAAGCCGGCGTTCCAGGCCCCAAAGAGGATGGCCGCGTCAAAGCCCTTTTGGCGCCGCGTCCGCGTACGGAACCGATCGCGCCGGCCGTCCCGGAGAAATCCGGTGGTTGACGGATCGCGCCGTGTCGGAAACCTTGTGCTGATGACATCGTTTCCAATCCACCAATCCGGACGGGCGGCGGCGCGATGACCGACACGACCCCGCGAAAAGACGCGCCAGTCCCGACCACGGGCCTTGCCGTCGCCAATCTGGCAAAGACCTACAAGGGTCGGCCGGTGCTTCGCGACGTCAGCCTCTCCGTCCAGCGCGGCGAAGCAGTTGGTTTGCTGGGCCCAAACGGTGCCGGCAAGACGACGTCGTTTTATTGCGTCACCGGCTTGATCAGTCCAAATGGCGGCAAGATCTATCTCGACGGTCAGGATATCACCGCGCTGCCGATGTATCGCCGCGCCCGGCTTGGGATCGGATACTTGCCGCAGGAAGCCTCGATCTTCCGCGGCATGACCGTCGAGGGCAACGTCCGGGCCGTCGCCGAGATTGTCGAGGCCGATAAAGCTGCCCAAGATACGCTGGTCGAAGCCCTGTTGCGCGAATTCTCGATCGATCATTTGCGCAAGACGCCGGCCCTGGCCTTGTCCGGCGGCGAACGCCGGCGCTGCGAGATCGCCCGGGCGCTGGCGTCGCGACCGAGCTTCATTTTGCTCGACGAGCCGCTCGCTGGTATCGATCCCATCGCCGTCGCCGAGATCCGCGAAATGGTGTCGCACCTCAAGGATCGCGGCCTTGGCGTGCTGATCACCGATCACAACGTCAGGGAAACGCTCGACATCATCGACCGGGCTTATATCCTGCATGAAGGCACGGTTCTAATGGAGGGAACGCCCTCCGAGATCGTCGCCCATGAAGGGGTCCGGCGTGTCTACCTCGGAGAGCGCTTCAGTCTTTGATTGCGTGACAGGTTGACGGTCATGGTCCTCGCACCGCGCCTCGATCTTCGTCAATCGCAAAACCTGCTGATCACGCCGCAGCTGCAGCAGGCGATCAAGCTGCTGACCATGTCGTCCGCGGAACTGGCGCTCTACGTCGATCAGGAACTCGAAGCCAATCCACTGCTCGAGGTCGACGATTCGGCCGACGTGACGGTGATGAGCGAAGCGCTCGGCAGTACCGCCGAGCGCGTCGATCCCGGAGATGCCGCTGGCGATGAGCGCGACATGCCGTTCGACTACGAGGCCGAGGGTGACGACGAGGCCGCCGTCGGCGGCGATTCGGGCGGAGAAGATGGCAAGGAGCTCGGTGCGGGCGGGTGGGCGACGGTGAGAGTCCCGACCGGCGCCGACGGGCCCGACATGGATCGCGTCGCTGCGGGCGCAATCGATCTCCGCAGTCACCTCGCCCAACAACTCAATATCGCCTGCTCCGATCTCGCCGACCGCATGATCGGATCATTTCTGATCGAGCAGCTCGACGAGAACGGATACCTCGGCATGTCGACGGCCGATGCGGCGGCTCAACTCGGATCCACGGTCGCCGATGTCGAGCGGGTGCTCGCCGTGACCCAGGCGTTCGATCCGCCCGGCATTTGCGCCCGCGATCTGAAGGAGTGTCTGCGACTGCAGTTGCTTGACCGCAACCGCCTTGACCCCGCCATGGCGGCCCTGATCGCGAATCTCGAGTTGATCGCCGCCGGCGATATCAAGAAGCTTCACGATGTTTGCCGGGTCTCGGACGAGGACTTGCGCGACATGATTGCCGAGGTGCGCGCGCTCGATCCCAAGCCGGCGCTGAAATTCGAACGGCGCCAGGATGAAACGATCCTTCCCGACGTGTTGATGACGCCGCAGGGCGACGGCTGGAAGGTCGAGCTCAATCCCGAAACAATGCCGCGCGTGCTGATCAACCAGTCTTACGCTGCCGAAGTCTCCAAGGTTGTGTCGTCAACGGAAGAGAAGGCTTTCGTGCAGGACCGTTTGCAGGCCGCTAACTGGCTGGTCCGCGCTTTGCAGCAGCGGGCGGAGACCATCATCAAAGTTGCCGCCGAGATCGTCCGCCAACAAGACGCCTTCTTTCGCCAGGGACTCTCCCACTTGAAGCCGCTGATTCTGAAAGACATTTCCAACAAGATCGAAATGCACGAGAGCACCGTTAGCCGGGTGACAAGCAATAAATACATGCTGACGCCGCGCGGCACATTCGAACTGAAATACTTCTTCAGTCATGGTTTCTCGGCTCCCGCGGCGGGTGGAGGGACCCCCGCGGCGGTGCGCCAACGCATCAAAGATTTGATCGACGCCGAGAAGCCGGATGGCGTTCTGTCGGACGACGATCTGGTCGACAAGCTGCAGGCCGAAGGGCTCACGGTGGCGCGGCGCACCGTTGCTAAGTATCGGGAATCATTACATATTCCTTCGTCGGTGCATCGACGCCGACGGTACGCCATGGCCGACCCACGTGCTTGACTTGGGGGGAGGCGGTGCCTATGGTCCGCCACCTTTTTGAGGGGCTCATCCGCCGCTTTGGCCGCGTTGACCACTGAACATCGCCACCTCCACCGACATACAATCTTGCATTCACACGTGAACGATCCCGCCAGCTTCACAATGTCTTTCGTCCACACTCACGACTTCGTTTCGGTTTTGGGCGGCCGCCCATTCGCGATTTTCGACCTGCGGTGAGCGATGGATATTGTCGAGATCATTGAGCCGAAGGCCGTGGTTGCGTCGCTCAAAGCGACCAGCAAGAAACAGGCACTGCAAGAGCTGGCACGCCACGCCGCCGAAATCACCGGGCTCGGCGAGCGACGAATCTTCGAAACGCTGCTCGAACGTGAACGGCTTGGGACGACCGGCGTGGGACACGGCGTCGCCATTCCTCACGGAAAATTGGGCGAGCTCAAGAAACTCCACGGCATGTTCGCGCGGCTCGAGAGGCCGATCGACTTCGACGCCATCGATGAACAACCGGTTGACCTGATCTTTCTGCTGCTCGCGCCCGAGACGGCCGGGGCTGATCATCTCAAGGCACTCGCGCGCGTGTCGCGACTGCTGCGCAATGCCGGTACCTGCGAGAAGCTGCGCGGAGCTAAGAACGGCGATGCCCTGTTCATGCTGCTGACGCATCCCGAAGCCCAGGCCGCTTGATCGTGATGCCGCCGATAGGCGGCTTTTTTATTTGAACGCCCTGCGTGCGGCGACGATCCGCTGCACCGCCGTCAGTGAGCACATCACGGCGAAGAAATACGCTGCGTGAACGAAAATTCCGGGCCACAGGCACACGACGATCAGGAAAGCGATTGTCTCAAATCCTTCGGCGAGCCCCCACGAGAAAAAGAACGACTTGTCCCGCAGGGTTGCGTGCTCGATGCCACGCCGCGCCGCGATCACGGCGAATGCCAGGAAAGACGAGGCAGTCGCCAGGAAACTCGCAAGCAGCACGGTAGCAGCGACGGCGTTCGCCGGGTCGGCAATGGCGAAGGCCGCGACCACAAGACCGTAAAAGAGGAAATCGAGGACGATATCGAGATATCCGCCAAAGTCGCTCCGGTGCGTCGCGCGTGCGACCGCGCCGTCGAAACCATCGAACAGCCGATTGAGCCCGATCCCCAGAAGGCCGAGGCCGGTTTCGCCCACGGCAATGGCAACTGCGGCCAAGCACCCGATCGCGAAGCCGAGATATGTCACACCATTGGCCGACCATCCGAAGCGCGCCAGCGCTCGCCCGGCGCTGTCGAGCGGCGGAGTCATGATTCGCATGAGAAGCGGGTCGATCATTGACGTATCAAGGAGTCCGAGAGTCGCCGTATCATGCGGGCCATGCGCGCTGCTGTCACGGGCTTGATCGTGTTTTCGCTGGCCGTCGCCACCCCGGCGACGGCCCAGCCTGTTCCGATCGAGGTCGATCTCAAGGCCTCGGTCTGGCGGGAGATCACCGTGCCCGGTCGACGCCAAAACGACTATCTGGCCGTCGACGGCGCGTTGGCGGTCACGTCAGATCGCTCGGTTTCGTTTCTGTACGCACCGGTCGTTGTCGAGGACTTTGCCCCGGGAGTGCGGCTGGCTTGGCGCTGGCGGGTCGACCGCGACATTCTACCGACCGATCTGGCAGCCAAGGGGAAAGACGACCGGGCGCTGGCGCTGCATGTGTGGTTCCCTGCGGCCGACGCGCGCAAGTCGCGGGGCCTCATGCGCCGGTTGGTCGCCGGGATGATGGGCGTGCCCGATTGGGGGCGCGCGATCACCTATGTGTGGGGCGGAACGCTGCCGGTCGGCACGATGCTCGATAACCCGTACATGGACGGCCGCGAAGGCGCGCTGATTGTCGTGCGCGATTCGACGGCTCCTCTGAAAACCTGGCTCGACGACGCGATCGATGTGTTCGCCGACTATCGCCGCGCCTTCGGTGGCGATCCGCCACCGCCTTCCTTTGTCGCCGTGTCCAGCGACACCGACGATACCCGGCAGTCTGCCGTCGCCAGAATCGGAACCATCAGATTCGAGCGCCCCCCACCATGAAGATCGGTGTTGTCATTCCAACACTGAATGAGGCGGAGCGCCTGCCGCAGAGGATCGTTGAACTTCGCGCTCAACCCGAGATCGGCCAAATTGTTGTCGTCGATGGTCGCAGCGCCGACGGTGCTACCGACGTCGCGCGACGCCTCGGACTCGAAGCATTGGTCACCGCTCCGGGCCGCGGCCAACAGGTCGCCGAAGGCGCTGCGGCGATCAATCAAGACGTCATCCTGTTTCTGCACGCCGATACGACGATTCCCCCCCGGCGCGGCCGGGGCGATTGTGCGGTATCTCGTGTCGCAGCCGGACGCCGTCGGCGGCAATTTCCGGCTCAGGTTTGATGGCGGCGATGCGTTTGCGCGCTGGCTGGACGGGTTCTACGCGTTCATTCGTCGTTTTGGGCTCTACTATGGCGATTCGGCCATCTTTATTCGTCACAGCGTCTATCGAAGCATCGGTGGTCTTCGCCCGATCGCCCTGATGGAGGATTACGATCTGGTCCGGCGCATGACCAAGGCCGGGCCGACAATCAATATCCTGAACCCCGAATTATGGACATCGTCGCGGCGCTTTCGGGGCCGGCGCCCCGTCGCGATCGTCTGGGGGTGGATCAAGATCCACGTTCTCTACTGGTGCGGGGTAGCGCCTGACCGCCTTGCCCGCATGTACGACTCGAGTCGTCAACGCGAACGGCGCGGCGACGGAAACGGTGGGTCGTCGTTCAGCGCCCAATCGTAAGCGGTCTTGATCGACCCACGGCGGCCGGCGATCGCGGCTTTCAGAGACGGGTCAGCGTGCTCATCGATATAGGCGATGACGGAAACTTCGCTTCCGCCGAAATCGTCCGCATACCAATCGAATATCTTCGACACCGTCAGGCGACCACCATCGACGCGTGCGCCGCGCGGATCATTGACATAGGCGCGGGCAGCCTGGCTCAACAGCGCCTCCACATTATCCGATGTGTAGACTTGCTTTAGCAGATTGGGACATCCGACCGACGCGCAATTGACGGCAAAGTGAATGCGGTTGTCGTCGAATATCGGCCGCAAGATCCGGTGTTCGATGTCGTTGAGGCTGAGGCGCTCGCCTTCGATCGTCACCAGCTTTTCATCCCAAGGCCCGTCGGCCAGGATTCCCGGCGACGTATCGATGTCGAGAATTGAGCGGACAGGGTAGTGAGCGAGCACGACCTGCACCGTCACCGCGTTATAAAGATTGATCCAAAACGCCTTCTGTTCAGGCCGAGACAAAGCGCGGACCGGGCTCGCCGCCAGACTGTCGACATATCGTGCCAGGATCGCGCGGTCGCCTTCGCTCACCCGGCCGTAGGCAAGCCGATTGACCCCCACCGCATCGCTGGCCACGTACCGGTCGAGGAAGGCTTGCCAATCCCCGTGATCGACTACGATCTCGGCCGCGGCATCATGCGGCCGCCATACATCCCAGGCCTTGGCTTTCGGCGCGAAGGTACGCTCGATGCCACCAAAGCCGCTGGTGGTAACGACGATGAAAAGGCCGAGAACGAAGGTCCGGAATGTGGCGAAGGTGATCATCACATTGGGATAAGCCTTGACCGCGTCGTCGGGCAATTCAATTCTCGGTGAATGGGCCCCCGAACATACATTCTCGCAGTCGTTCTCTGCGCCACATTGTGGCAAGGCGCAGCATTGGCGCAGAAGAGCCAAGGCGATCCTTTAATGGAAATTTGTTCCGGCTTTCTGGATCAGAATGGCCTGCAGATCAGCGGGGATGCCAAGCGGCTCTGCACGTGCCTTGTGCGCGAGGTCAAGGGCAAGCTGTCGGAGGACGAGATGCGCGTCTATGACCGACTCAATCAGGCGGGTCGGCCGCTCCCGGACGCCTTGCAAAGCAAGATTACGGGGATTGCCGTTCAATGCCTGACCGAGGCGCGCTAGAGCAAGCAGCGTCAAGTCGGAGTCGGGCTGCTCGCACCGACCTCTTGTTCGAGCATCGATTCTTGCGAATCCCGGAAGTCCACTTTTCGGCGCGATGCCCTAGCCGCGGCCCGACAGGAATTCGTAGACCACGCCGTCTGGTGTCCTGATCGAGAACGTCGTCAGAGCCCCATAAGGCGCCGTGTCGACGTTTGCGACCGGTCGAAAGATTGCAACGCCTTTCGCCGCAACCCGCGCCGCCAGGGCCGCGGCATTATCCACCGCCCAGCGCAGCATGACGATTCCGAGATTGGGTAGCACGGCATGAGCCGAGAGATCGCGGCCGTCGAACCCGTCCCACTCAATCAATTCGACCCGCCCATTATCGCGATCCTTGACGCCTTTCCGCCCACGCGGGTGCATGATTGCGGCGCGCGTCGTGTAGGCCGTGGTCAGGTTGATCGGGAAGCCGAAATTGCTTTCCTCAGGCGTCGTCTTCCGGGTGTCGTCGTCGACAAACGAGCCGAATCCGAGGACGTCGCGATGAAAGTCGCGTGTTGCATCGCGGCTTCGCACCATCTGCATGGCATTGAAGGGCTGACTGAGTTGACGCATGTCCGGCCATCCGTCGAGCACGGGCTTGACCCGCTCGTAAGTGCCAAAGCACACGCCGTCAGGTCCGCGAAAAATCGCATTGGTCAGAATCTGGCCGTTGTAGTCGAAG
>VGEM01000021.1 GCA_016869315.1 Alphaproteobacteria bacterium
GATAACCTCCCATCAGAAATGTCTCGGTGTAAAACTTCGACAACGCGTTTGCGTCAGGCCCTGCAAGCACCATTATGAAAGGGCGATCGATAAATGACTTCGGAAGGGGGAGGCCCGACTTCGATCGATCTCCGGTCTCCGCCGTCAGGTAGATGGTTTCCTCAGCCGGCCCGACGTATTGCACCGCCTTGATGGACGAATTGCCGCCGCCAAGAAAGGCCGGCCCGCCGACATGACGGAACGGCGATGACTTGAGTTTCTCGTGTGCCTTGTCGGGGTCTTCGACGATGATCTCGATCGAGTTCCAACCCCAGGTCGTCATGGCTTTGTAGCCGGTGACCGGATCGATCTGCATGGCGCGGATGTAGACGTCGTCGGTTCCGGCCGAGTGCATGGTGATGAAGGGCCGGCCCGCCATTTTCGGCGCACCCCAGCTCTTGGCAACGGCTTCACTGACGGTGCCGCGTTCCTTGACTTTGTAGTCAAACCATTTCGTGTACAGCTCCTCGATCTTGGCGATGTCTGGCGCGCCGATGGTCGCGCTCTTGATGCGCGTGAGAAGCGGTTCGATGGCCGGCGCGGGAGTCTGGCCGAGGGCGGCGAAGGACATGGTGGTGATGGTTGTGGCCAGAACGAGGCGTCTCAGCATATGCGGTTCTCCTGCCTGAAATACGTGGTTATTCGGGAACGACGGCCTTGATGTTCACTTCGATGAGCAGACGGGGATCGGCAAGGGCCGAAACACCGATCACCATCGACACCGGCTTGAAGCCCTCCGGAAAAGAGTCGCGCACCACCTGATAGGCGGGTTCCGGGTCAATCTTCTGCAGGTCGACGATGAAAATCATCATTTCGACCACATCGGTCATCTTCGCGCCTTCAGCCGCAAGGGCCCGCTCGATGTTCTCGTAGGTCAGCTTGGCTTGCGCCTCGAGGCCTTCGGGAACGAAGTCCTCGGCCGTCAATCCGGCTTTACCGCCGAGGTAAATCTCCTTGTGGTTCCCTTTGACGGTGACAACGTTGACGTAGCCCTTGGGTTGACTAAACCCCGGCGGGTTCCAGCGTTTGACTTCGAGTTCGGCCATGGCGCCTTGACTGTGCAGCGTCATGAAGCTGGCGGCAAGCGCTCCGAATGTCAGCTGTCTCATGATCTCATTCCTCTTCAATCAGCTCGACCCACTCAGTGGCGGCGCCAATGGCCGTGGCGGCGCGGCGCCCGGCGTATGCGATGCCGTCGAGCCTGGCCGGCGCCGACTGGAATTTTACCTTGAGCGCACCAAGGCCGGCGACCGCAAAACTCGTCATGGCAACGCCTGGCGGCAACTGCCCTTCAGCACGCGGCCGGGCGGTCGACGTGTCGGTATACCCGTCGAGCTGCATGATGTTGCCGTGATTCTTCAAGTAGAGCAGCGTGGTCGGTAACGGGTCTTTCATCGTCTTGCCTTGGGCCTTGCGGACGATGTCGGTCGTGGCGTCATTAATGGCGTTGCGCTTCATGTTGAAATGATCGGCGTACCAACCCTGCATTTTCACGATGTCCGGGCCGCCGCCCACCATGATGAAGATGCGATCAACCAGCGACTTGGCGATCGGCAACGGCGACTTGGCGTGATCGCCGGTCTCGCATGTGAGATAGAGCACCTCGTCGGCCGGACCCTTGACCTGCATGGCGATGATGGTTGGGTAACGCCCGAGCGGCGCCGGTTCGCCGATGAAGGTGAAGGGCGATTTCTTCAGCTTGGCGTGAAGTGCCGGAATGTCCTGGACAATGATTTCAATGGCGTTCCAGCCCCACGTCGCCATCGCTTTATAACCTGGCACCTGATCGATCTCGACCGCACGGATAAAGACGTCGGGGTTGGCATCGGGGCTGAGAAGAAGGTAGGGCCGCCCTGCAGTCTTCGGTGTGCCCCAGCTCGCCGCGACCGCGTCCGATACGTTGCCGCGTTCACGGACGGCGAGGCCAAGCCATTGCACATACCACTCTTCGAATGTTGCGAGATTGGGTACGCCGACGGTCGCGCCGCGATAGCGAATGAGAAGCGGCGCATTGTCTTGCGCGCGGGCGTCGCCAGATATCGACACACCCATCGCCGTGCCGGATGCAATCATGGCTCGCCGCGACAACTCGGTCATCACGTCATCCTTCAATCAGCTCGATGATCTCGCCGCCGGGCCCAACCGTGGTTGCGGCCCGTCGCCCGTCGTAGCCGAGATCGCGATGCGCCGCCGGTGGCGCCAGGTATTTGAGAGGCAATTTGTCGAGCGACTTGACGGTGAAACTCGCCATCGCCACGCCCGGCGGCAGCTGGCCGTGATTGCGGACACGGGGGCCGGTTGGTGACGGATAACCGTCAAGCTCGAGAAAGTTTCCAGAATCGGCCATGGCCAGCAGCGACAGCGGAAACGGATGGTCCGGCGGCAAAGATTGCGCGTGTTGGATAATGTCGATCGGCGTGCCGCTGATCGGACCTTTCTTCATGCCGAAGGCTTTGGCGTACCAATCGCGCGTCTTCTGGGTCGAGCCCGAGGCCTGAACCATGATGAACGGGCGTCCAACGTCGGCACCCGGTTCTGGGAGAATCGACTTCTCGCGGGGACCGGTATCGGCGGTGAGATAGAGAATTTCGTTTCCCGGGCCTCTCACCTGCATGGCGCAAATGGTGGGGTAGCCCTTGAGAAATCGCGGATGTCCGACGATGCCGAAGGGACTCTGCGCCAGGCGCCGGTTCAGCGCCATTGGGTCCTTGACGATGATCTCGATCGCACCCCAGCCCCACGACGTCATCGGTCGGTAATTGTAGACTGGGTCGATGGCGACCGCGCGAATGAACACGTCGACTTTGCTCGCCGGTTGCAGGGTGACGCTGGCCCGGCCTGCCATCGCGGGCGCGCCCCACGTCGTTGCAAGTGCTGACGACACCTCGCTCCGGTCGAGAATTTTGTAGCCGAGCCACTTGCTGTATAGCTCGGCGACTTCGTCGACATTGGGTACGGCGACCGTCGCCATTTTGATCCGCTTCATAGTGGCAGGCATGTCAGGGTCCTTATCTCAGTTTGTCGAGGATGGCGCGGAAGGCCGGCCAGGATTCGATCAATACGGCGGCCTCAGAATACCACGCCGCGTTGGGATGCCAGCCATCAAGTCCGCGGTTGTCTTTGCGCTTATTGATCATGGTCTTGCCAAGATCGATCATGTCGAGGAATGGCACCTTGGACTTCTCGCAAGCGGACTTGATATCGGCATTTGTGGCGACAAGTTCCGCCAGCCTGGCTTCATCCAAGTGCTCGGGCGGGCCGACAAATATGACGGGGAACCGGGTGGCGACATCGGCCAACAAACCACGCACATTGGCGATGGTCTCGGGCCGGTTGACGCGGCGTCGGCCATTCTCGATGGCGCAATCATTGGTGCCGAGGGAGACGATGATGCCCGCCTGCTTCTCGCCGCCCACACGATGTTGGACCTCGTCCTTCCAATATCGCCTGACATCAGCCGACGTCGCGCCGCGAATGCCGAGATTGTAATAGGTGATGTCGAGATTGCGTTCGGACGCGAGCGTGCAGACGCGACCCGCCCAGCCGAGAAACTCGGCGTCGCCGTAGCCGTTGACGTAGGAATCACCTAGGAAATAGAGGTGCATTCCTGTCCCCGACTATTGCGCCTTGAACGCGGTCAGAATCTCGGAGCCCGTCGCCGACCACACGCCTTTTTGTTTGCTCAGCCACTGCAACGCAATGTCGAGGTACTTGATGCGGTAATGGAGGCCGATGATGTAGGGCACCAGCGAGAGCGACAGGATTCGTCCGCCTTGTTTGGCCGCTTCCTTCGACAGCACCGTGAACTGATCCTTGATCTGTTCGACGAACTCGTCCTCGCTGTGCTTATTGTCGATGATGATCTTGCGATCGGAGATCTCGCTCGAATGCGGCATCGCCCACAGCGAGCCGGCGTTGTCGGGCGCCCTGAGCTCGAACGGCATGTCATCGCACACCCAGTCGCAAACGTAATCGATGCCGTTGTCCTTGACGTGCTTCAGGGTCTTCCAGCTTTCCGACTTGGCCGGACTCATCCAGCCTGTGACCGGCTGCCCCGACAATCGGCGTAATGTCGACACGCTCTCTCTGACGAGCGCCGCCTCGGCGGCGTCATCCATGCCGCCGTAATGAATCTTGCCCTGGTCGACGCCCATGGCGATGATCTCATCGCCGCGTTCGTTGATCTTCTTGACGAGATACGGATATCGCTCGGCCACTTTGGAATTCATCGCCACCGACGACTTGAGCTTGTATTTGTCGAGCACGCGCCAAATACGCTGGATGCCGACGCGGTTGCCGTAGTCGCGAGTCGTGAAGTGCCGAAGGTCGGGGTAGGGCGTGACCATGCCGCCCGGCGCCTTGAAAGGCTTGGCCGGCTGATCGAGCGCAAAGAATTCAAGGTCGGTGCAGATCCAAAGCGCAACATTGGCGCCATTGGGCCATTTCACCTTGGGTCGCCGTGGCAACATCGACCAGGTGTAGAAATCCTGATCCATGCCGTAACGGCGCATGGGGTATTGCATGTACTCCGGTGCGACGGGCATGTGACTAACCCTTTTTCCGGGCGGCAATGTCGGCCGCGCACTGGTCGTAATAGTGCTTGTTGTAATACTCGGCGATCTCACGCGCCGTCGTGACCCATACACCTTCCTTGGACGTGATGTAGTCGAGCGCTTCTTCGAAGGCGGCGATGCGGTGCGGATGGCCGACCGCGTAGGCGTGAAGCGGGATGCACATCACGGTTCCGGACTCTTTGCCTTCTTCGTACAGTTGATCGAACTGATCCTTGATCATCTGGCCATAGCGCCGGGGCGTGGCGAGATAGCTGTTGTAGACAATGATGTCGTTGATCTCGAGCGAGTAGGGCATCGAGATCAATCGGCCCGACTTCACGTTCACCGGCTGCGGCTGGTCATCCTGGAATAGATCGCAGGTGTAGAGAAACTTGTATTCGGCCAGCAGGTCCATGGTGCGCTCGGTGTGGGTCAGCGCCGGCGCCAGCCAGCCGACGATGCGCTGTCCGGTCGCTTTCTCAACCGTCTCGATGCTGTCTTCCATGATGGCGCGCTCTTGCGCCTCGTCCATGTCGTAGGAGTAGCGCGTGTTGTAGATCCCGTGGCTGAAGAATTCCCAGTTGCGGTCCTTGCACTCCTGGATGATTTCAGGGTGGTGCTGGATCAGCGCCACCGACAACGAGATTGATCCGCGCACGCCGTATTTGTCCATCGCCTCCATCATGCGCCAATGGCCGACGCGATTGCCGTAATCGCGATTGGAATAAAGATTCACATCCGGGTGGGGGCGCGGCCACGGCGTCCGCTTTGGATTGATCGGCGGATTGATTTCGTAGAACTCGATATTGGGCGCCACCCAAAAGGCGACGCGCGCCCCGCCCGGCCAAGTGATCTTGGGGCGATTTTCGTAGGGCCAATAGTCGTAGAGTTCGAGATCGGGTTTCACGACATCTTCTCCGATGCGACGATGAATTGCGGACCGTGGGTCGTCAGTTCTTCGACTGCAGCCACTTCTTGACGACAGCGACCGATTCGACGTCGGCATACTTCAGCGCGAGGTCGGTCAGATTCGCGAAGTGGTAGCTCTCGTGCTTGTCGGCGACGCACTCTTCGACCACGATGGTGCGATAGCCGTGCGACAGACTGTCGACGCCGCAAGCGCGCACACAGCCCGACGTCGATCCGCCGGTGATCAAGACCGTGTCGACCTTGTGCCACGTCAGGAGCGACACGAGCTGGCTGTCGTGGAACGGGCTCGGCATTTTCTTGCAGTAGATGACGTCTTTTTCGTAATCGACCTGGCAGCGCTCATCGATCTTGGCGCGGTCGGAACCGAACTTGATATTTTGCAGGCTATCGGGCGTGTCGGTGCGCGTGCCCCAGATGCCGCAGTCTTCGCCCGACGCCATATAAGCAACGTAGGTCCAGACCACCGGCCAGTTGCGGGCGCGCATCAGCGCCGCCAGCTCGTTGATGTAGTTGATTTGGTTGGGGTCGGTCTCGTAGGCCGTCTTATAGAGGTCGGTCCGGGTGTAGGCCTTCTGGACGTCGATGTTGATCAACGCCGCCTTCTCGCCGAATCCGAATTTCTTGCGTGCCGGCGCCGCCTTCACTTCTTCGTACAGCTGGCGCGCGGTCTTGTTCGATAGTTCCATGGATGTCCGTCCCCTCTCTTATCGTGACGCCCGGTGTTAAGGCCACCGTGTGGATCGTCATTTCGTGGTCAAGAATAGCGTTTGACCCAGCCAAATCAAACCGTTGGCGATGATCGATTCCGTGCCGAGTCGTGAGTCCGCAGATGGCAGACCGTCACTCCGCCGCCGCCTTCAATTTCTCGTCGTACTTCTGGCCCTCGGCCATGATCTCGTCCAAGCCGAGAACGGCATTGACCTGATTGAAGTCGAACATGCGATCGCGCATGCGTGTGGTGGAGCCGTCTTCCCTGAGGATGCCGAGATACTGACTTGCCGCGTGCGCCAGGACGCGAACCATGGACCCCGGATAAATCACAAACTTGAAGCCGAGAGCGCCGAGTTCCTTCACGGTTCGCAGCGGCGTCTTACCGCCTTCGACCATGTTGGCCAGCAGCGGCGGCCCGCCTTTGAACTCACGACCCAGACGCGCCATGTCTTCTTCGGTGCGCGGCGCCTCGATGAAGAGCATGTCCGCGCCCGCTTCGGCATAAGTATGTGCGCGCGCGATCGCACGGTCGAGGCCTTCAACGGCAATGGCATCGGTACGCGCGACGATCACGGTGTTGGGATCGCTGCGGGCATCGAGCGCCGCCTTGAGCTTGCCGACCATCTCGGCCGTGGACACGAGGCCTTTTCCGGCCAAGTGTCCGCATCGTTTCGGATAGGTCTGATCTTCGAGCTGCATCCCCGAAGCGCCCATGCGCTCCATCGTCCTGACGGTGCGCTGGGTATTGACGGCGTTGCCGAAGCCAGTGTCGATATCGACGACAAAGGGAATCGTCGCCCGTTCGCGGATCTGCGAGACGACTTGGGCAACCTCGGTCACGGAAGTGAGGCCAATGTCGGGCTGCGCGACGCGTGTGTACGAAATGCTGGCGCCGCCAAGGTAGGCGCACTTGAAGCCGTGTTGCTCGATCAGCCGGCAAGTGAAACCGTCGTACATGCCGGGCGCGACGATCGGATCGGGTCCGGCGAGCAGGGCGCGGAGTGCTTTGGTGTGCGACATTGCGTTCTCCTGACGATGAACCAATCGAAGCATTCCGCTTGCTTTGCCGCAATGCCCGCCGCCGCGCCGCGTCACGCGGCCCTGTGCCGACGTTGACCACGATACAGCAATACAGTAAGCTGTATCCTATGAAAGCAACCTTCGATCTTCCTGAAGATCTCTACCGTCGCGTCAAGGCCAAGAGTGCATTGCAGGGCCGACCCGTGCGCGATGTCGTCGTCGAACTCTTTGGCGCGTGGGTCACGTCGCGTGGCCCGCGTCGCGCGAAGAAGGACAAGTTTGTCTCCGCCTACGACATGATGAGGCCATACATTGGCGTCGTCGATTCCGGAATTCCGGACCTTGCCTCAAACCCGCGCCACATGGATGGCTTTGGAAAGCGGCCGCCTCGTCATCGTTGATACCGGTCCGGTCGTTGCTCTGCTTGATCGGTCCGAGCGGTACCATGTCTGGGCATTGGAGCTGGCACGGTCGGCACGCGGACCATTCCTGACGTGTGAAGCGGTTCTGACAGAGGCGTGGTACCTCCTGAGAAATTTGCCACACGCACAAGAGGCTTTGATGGACCTCGTCGCCTCGGTGAGTGTTGTTGTTGGCCTATCCCTGGCCCGGGAAATCAAGAGTGTCATTTTTCTGCGTAAGAAATATCGCGACTTTCCGATATCCTTGGCAGATGCCTGTTTGGTCAGAATGTCTGAACTCTACAACCAGAGCTACGTTGCGACTCTTGACGCGGACTTCTCAATCTATCGTCGCCTGGGCCGCGAACCCATTAGCCTTCTCACCCCGCCTTCGCGAACTTCTTCTTGAGGTGAGGCATTAAGCCGCCGTCGACGATCATCTCCATCAGGTGCGCTGGAATCGGCGATACTCTGTACTGCTTGCCGGACGTCAAGTTCTCGACGGTTCCGGAAACGGAATCGACCTTGAGCCGGTCGTTCTGATTGATCTCTTTGTATTCCGGGAAGAACAAGCACGGCACGCCGAAATTGAGCGCGTTGCGATAGAAAGTGCGGGCAAAGCTTTCCGCCAAGACGGCGCCGACTTTGAGAATACGCAGACTGAGCGCCGCCTGCTCGCGCGCACTGCCGATGCCGAAGTTGTGTCCACCGACGATCACATCGCCGTCCTGCACCATCTTCGCGAAATCCGGCGCGACCGATTCAAGGCAATGGCTGGCCATCACCTCGTTCGACGATTTCATATAAAGGCCGGGCGCGAGGAGATCGGTGTTGATCTCGTCGCCAAAACACCACGCTTTTCCAGTTGTCGCGGTCATTGCAGGAACTCCCGCGGGTCGGCGATCGCGCCGGCCGCCGCCGCTGCCGCGACCGTATAGGGCGAGCCAAGGTAGACCGAGGCCTGGTTCGAACCCATGCGGCCCTTGAAGTTGCGATTGGTGGTGGAAATGCAGGTTTCGCCCTCACTGAGCACGCCGGCCCCAAGTGCTGCGCACGCCCCGCATCCCGACGCCAACATGATGGCGCCGGCATCGGTCAAGATGTTGAGCGTCCCGTCGGCGGCGGCCTCTGCATAAATCTTCTGAGACGCGGGTGCGACCAGCAGTCGCACATGGCTCGCGACCTTGCGGCCCGTGAGCACGCTGGCCGCCATCTGTAAGTCCGACAACTTCGCGCCTACGCAGGCGCCGATATAGGCCTGGTCGATCTTGACGCCCTTGTAGTCGTCGACGCCGCCGCTGTTGGACGGCGCATGGGGGGCCGCGACCTGCGGCTGCAGCTCGGCGGCGTTGAAGTTGTGCCTGGCGGCAAATCTCGCGCCGTCGTCACTGCGCCATGACAGCGCATCGGGCTTCGGCTCGGTTCCACCGGCACGGATGGCCGCCAGCGTTTTGGCATCCGGGGCGATCACGCCGGTTTCGCCGCCGAGCTCGGCCGCCATGTTGCAGAGCACCGCACGTTCGCTCATTGACATGGCCGCAATCGTATCGCCGCCGTACTCGATCGCCGTGAAGGCATTATCCATGCCGAGTTGACGGCACAGAAACAGCATGACGTCCTTGGCAACGACCGCTGTGTTGAAGGCGCCGCTCCAATCGACCCGAATGGTTTCAGGCACCCGCGTCCAGATTTCGCCGGTGATGCATACGCCGGTCATTTCGATACCGCCAAAACCGGCCATGTAGCATCCATAAGCGCCGCCCATGGTCGAGTGAGAATCGCCACCGCAGGCGAACATGCCGGGCTCAAGATGCCCGTTCTCGGTCAGCACGATGTGGCAGATGCCTTTCATGTCGTAGAAGTGCTTGATCTTGTATTCACGCACAAAGTCGCGCGCGAGCTTGAGGATCGCCGCCGTCTCGGCATCGACCGCCGGGACGAAGTGATCCGACACCACGATGATTTTCTCGGGATCCCAAACGCCAACGCCCAGTTCTTTGAGGCGGGGCCAGATTTTTCGCGGCCCACCAGAGTCGAGGATCATGGCAAGGTCGACTTTGCAGGTGACGATCTCACCTGGGGTGACGCGAGCCTTGCCCGCCGCGCGGGCGATAATCTTTTCCACAAGTGTGGCGGTCATCGCCGGATTCCCTTTGTTTTTCTGCATCTTAAGCGCCTAACGACGGTCGCTGCAAATCGCCATTTTGGATATGGTTCATGCTATAAAAGCGGCCCGCCGTCCACATTCCGATGTTGTCCACCATGCTTGATTCCTCCGCTTCCGCGACCAAAACCGCAGTGCCGGCCCCGAGGGTCCTGCCGCCGCCCTACAGCTGCCTCAACCGCCATCCGGTCTTGCCAATTCCCACGCATGACGAGTCGGCGCGAATGAATTTCCTGCTGAACCTGTTCAGCCACACCAACGCGGTGATCGCGCCGCAGATGAAGGCGGTTTACGAGAACCGCGTCGCGCCCAAGTTCGAGGCGGCGCATGGCCGCCCCTGCGCATCGAGCCGCGAAGTGCGCGACGCCATGTCGAAAGACGGCGCTTACCAAACCTGGGCCGCGCTTCGGCGTGAAGCGCAAGAAAGCCGGCAACAGTATGGCCGTTCGATGACGTTTCGCCAGATCGACCGCGTCAATGCCGTGGCGCGGATGCTCAACGCCGGCTCCGATCGTCTTCGCCTCGACCCGTCGCTCGACATTCCACGCTACGTCACTGCCGTCGACAACCATTGCATGACCGGCGGCTACACCGGCGCCATCGGTGCCGATGATGTGTCTCCAGCTGCCAACTACGAGTCCGGACATTATGTTGTGGCGGGGGGCGGTACGGGTCCGAAGAGCGACCTCGTCGGGCGCAGCATGGCGGCGTTCCTTCGCGCAGAATTTCCCAACTTCGCACCGAAGCGAATTCTCGATATCGGAACGGCGGCCGGCTTCAACGCGCTGCCGCTGGCCGTTGCTTTTCCCGATGCAGAATTGATCGCCCTCGACGTCGCGGCGCCCATGCTGCGCTACGGCGCGGCGCGGGCTAAAACGATGGGCGTGAACAACGTCATCTTTTGGCAGGCCAATGCCGAAAAGTTGCCATTCGACAATGACGGCTTCGACCTGATTGTCTCGGCCATGGTGTGGCACGAGACCGCGACCACGCCGTTTCGGACGATGCTGAAAGAAATTTACCGCACGCTGAAGCCGGGCGGGCTCACGCTCCACTTCGAGCAGCCGAATTTCGATCCGGCGACGCCGGTGTTCGAGCAGTTCCTGCGCGATTGGGACAGTTGGTACAACGCCGAGCCGTTCTGGGCCAAGCTGCACACCCTCAGCTACCGCGACGAGACGATCGGCGCGGGGTTTGCGCCCGAGAAAGTGTTCGAGCGGATGGCGCCCAAGGCCGAGGAGCCGGGCGTGTTTCCGGACTGGGTCAGGACTGTCAATCGCCATGACGCCGAGCACAAGCTGATGGACAAGCGTGCCGCTGACGGCGGCGGCGCCGTCGTTGAAACCAAACGCTCGGGTCCGATGTATTTCTTCGGAGCGTTCAAGTAATGGCCAAAACCCGATGGGCCAAGTTCAAGTGGGATGATCCGTTCGATCTTGATGGCCAACTGACCGAAGCAGAGCGGATCATCCGCGACGCGGCGCGCAGTTTCGCCCGGGACAAACTTCAGCCCAAGATTCAAACCTGGTTCCGGAACGAGACGTTCGATCCCGCCATCTTCCGCCAATTCGGCGAGCTTGGTTTACTGGGATCGACGCTGCCCGCGACCTATGGCGGGGCGGACGCGGGCCATGTCGCGTATGGCTTGGTCGCGCGCGAACTCGAGCGCGTCGACTCGGGGCTTCGCAGCTGCCTCAGCGTTCAATCGTCGCTGGTGATGTTTCCGATCTTTGAGTACGGCAGCGATGCCCAGCGCGCCAAGTATCTGCCGAAACTTGCCAAAGGCGAGTTGATCGGCGCGTTTGGCTTGACCGAACCAAATTCGGGATCGGATCCCGGCAGCATGGCGACGCGGGCGCGAAAAGTCGCGGGTGGGTACGTGCTGTCGGGGGCGAAGATGTGGATCTCGAACGCACCGGTGGCCGATGTGTTCGTTGTGTGGGCCAAGACCGATGACGATGTCATTCGCGGCTTTGTCCTTGAGCGCGGCATGAAAGGTCTGACTACGCCGAAGATCGAGGGCAAGTTTTCGCTTCGGGCCTCCGTCACCGGCGAAATCGTGATGGATGGTGTCGAAGTTCCGGAGACAAACCATCTGCCTGGCGCCGAAGGCCTCAAGGGACCGTTCGGGTGCCTGAACAAGGCGCGCTATGGCATCGCCTGGGGCGCCATGGGCGCCGCCGAATCCTGCTGGCACGCCGCGCGGCAGTATACGCTCGACCGCCAGCAGTTCGGTCGGCCGCTTGCCGCCAATCAGCTCGTGCAAAAGAAGCTCGCCGACATGCAGACCGAGATTTCATTGGGGCTCGGTGCCGCGCTCCGGGTCGGCCGCATGATTGATGCCGGCACGTGCGCGCCAGAAGCAATCTCGATCATTAAGCGCAACAACGCCGGCAAGGCGCTCGACATTGCCCGGATGGCACGCGACATGCACGGCGGCAACGGCATCTCCGATGAGTTCCACGTCATCCGGCATATGCTAAACCTCGAGTCCGTCAACACCTACGAGGGCACGCACGACGTTCATGCGTTGATTCTGGGCCGCGCCCAGACCGGCCTTCAGGCCTTCAGTTGAGAGGCGCCATGTCGATTTTCGCGTTCATCTGCAAAGACGGCGGCGATAAGACCGCGCTTCGATCGAAACTGTTGATCGATCATCTACGCCACATCGAATCCGTGGCCGACAAAGTCGCCGTTGGCGGGCCATGCCCACCAACCGGCCCCGGCGACAAACGGCAGTTCGAAGGGTCGCTGATCCTGATGCATGCCCAAAATGCCGCCGAAGCGCGCACGTTGTTCGAGCGCGACCCATACTACAAAGCAGGCATTTGGGATTCGATCGAGATGATGAATTTTCTGCCGGTGGTCGGCGAGTATATCGGCGGCCAGACCTGGACCATCGAGGACGGCAAGATGAAACCCGCAGAACCGCACCGAAAAGCAAAGTGACAGAGCGACATGAACGCAGACGCACAAATTCGAAACGATCGGATTGTTGAGACGTTGACCAATCTTCTTGGCAAGGATGCCGTGATTACCGACGCCGAAGAGCGGCGGTTCTATTCGGGCGACGTCTATGTCGAAGGCGAGCACTGCGCCGCGGCAATCAAGCCCAAAGATAAGGCGTCGCTCGCCGCGGCGGTCGGCGCGGCAACCAAGGCCGGCTACGCCGTGATCGGCCGCGGCGGCGGTATGAGTTACACGCGCGGCTATACGCCGATCCGGCCCGATACAATCACGGTCGATGTCGGGGCTTTCAATCGCATCGTCGAGATCAACGAAGCCGACATGTACATCACGGTCGAAGCCGGCGTGACATGGAAGCAGATCAACGATGCATTGAAGCCGAAAGGTCTCAGGCTGCCGTTCTTCGGAACGTTTTCGGGAATCCGTGCGACCGTTGGCGGCGGCCTGTCGCAGGGCGCGCTGTTCATGGGCACGGCACGCTATGGGCAGTGCGCCGACATTGTGCTCGGGCTCGAAGTGGTGCTGGCCGATGGCACCGTTCTCAAGACCGGGCAGGGCGCCTTCAAGAACGCGCGGCCGTTTTATCGGACCTATGGTCCCGACCTCACGGGCTTGTTCGTACACGACGGCGGTGCGTTTGGTGTCAAGACCCAGGCCACGTTGAAGCTGATTCGCGCGCCCAAGCACACGGGGTATGCCTCGTATGGGTTCAAGGGCATCGACAAGGCCGGTGCCGCCCTATCGGAGATCGCGCGATCAGGCATTGCAGAAGAGGCCTACATCTTCGATCCCGAGACGACCGACAAGAATTTCCTGGCAGTCAACATCAGAGAGGACGTGAAGACCCTTGTTGGGGTCGTTACCGGCCAGGCGTCCATAAGCACGGGCCTGCTCGAAGGCGCCAAGCTGATCATGGCGGGGCGCAGCTTCGCCAAGGAGGGCGTGTTCTCTCTGCATATGGTGGCGGCGGGCCGGTCCGAAGCGGCGGTCGATCACGACCTCGCGACCGCGCGTGAGATCGCGACAAAGTTCGGCGGCGAAGAAATGCCTAACTCGATCCCGAAAGCGGTGCGCGGCGATCCGTTCAAGCCCTTGAACGGCGTGCTTGGTCCGCGCGGCGATCGCTGGGCGGCGATGAACGCCAAAGTGCCGCACTCAGACGCGATGAAGATCATCTCGGCTGGCGATGCGCTACTTGCGCCTTATCGCGACCGCATGAAAGCGATGAACATCACCGTCTCGCGGTTGTTTATCGCTATCGACTCTTATGCTTTCAGCTATGAGCCCGTGCTGCATTGGGACGACGAGTGGTTGCCGGTGCACAAGCGCACGCCGGAGCCAGGGTACTTGAGCAAGTTCAAGGAGCCGGCCGCCAATCCGGCGGCGCGCGCGCTGGTCGAGGAAATCCGGCTGGCCTTCGCCAAGATGTTCGCCGAGCACGGCGCATCGTCGAATCAGATTGGCAAGACCTATCCCTATCTCGACTCACTCAACCCCGAGACCGCCAAGTTCGTGCGCGGACTTAAGTCGATGTTGGACCCCGGCAACCATCTCAACCCGGGCGTTCTGGGGCTCAAGTGAACCTGCCAGACGGCGCCGCTGGCGTGATCCGATCGCTGACCGCCATCGTCGGCGTTGACAACGTCATCACCGATTCTGACGAGCGTTTGTTCTACTCATCTGACGTTTATGCCGCGGGCGCGACTTGCGCGCTTGCGGTCAAGCCTGGGTCGGTGGACGAACTCGCGCGAAGCGTGAAGGCCGCGACTGATGCCGGGTTAGCTGTCGTGCCGCGCGGCGGCGGCATGTCCTACACCGGTGGTTACACGCCCGCGAAAGCTGATAGTGTCGTCTTCGATCTGCGCCGGCTCGATCGTATCGTCGCGATCAACACGGCCGATATGTACGTGACGGTCGAGGCGGGCGTGACGTGGAAGGCACTCAACGAGGCCTTGAAGCCCAAGGGTCTGCGCACGCCGTTCTTCGGAACGCTGTCCGGGATTCACGCGACTGTTGGCGGCAGCGTGTCCCAAGGCGCGCTGTTCTTCGGTTCTGGGCATTTCGGCATCGCGCAGGAGTCCGTGCTCGGACTCAAGGTCGTTCTCGCCGATGGCTCGATTCTGCCGACCGGTCAGGCGGCGCACAAAAACGCCAAGCCCTTTTTCCGGCATTACGGTCCTGACCTGACGGGCATCTTTCTCGGCGATACCGGCGCACTCGGTTTCAAAGCCGAAATCACGCTGCGCTTGATGCGCATTCCAGCCCACGCGGCCTATGGATCGTTTGCCTTCAACGAGATGCGGCCGTGCATCGATGCCATGGCCGAGATCGCCCGTGAACAGTTGGCCGTTGAATCGGTTGGGTTCGATCCGGTGTTGCAGTCGATGCGCATGCGCCGCGAAAGCCTGATGAAGGACGTCAAAACGTTTGCCAATGTCGTCACAGGGCAGTCGTCGCTGGCCAAGGGACTCGTCGAAGGCGCCAAGATGGCGGTGGCCGGCCGTGGCTTCATGGACGATGTCAAATACTCGTTCCATCTCACGTACGAAGATCGCACCGAGGCCGGTGCGAACGAACGGCTCGCGGCCTGTCGAAAAATCGTCGCTCAATTTGGCGGGCGCGAGATCGAGAACACCATCCCAAAGGCGATCCGCGCCTATCCGTTTACGCCGCTCAACAATATGCTGGGCCCACTGGGTGAACGGTGGTTGCCGGTGCACGGCATTTTCCCTTTGTCCGACACCGCCGATGCGATCGCCAAGACCCACGCACTTTTCGACGGTTTCAAGGCCGAGTGCGACGCCCACCGAATCGAGTGGGGTTACATGTTTACGCCGATCTCGACCCACGCCTTCGTGTTCGAGCCGGTGTTTTACTGGCCCGATCAATGGATGCCGGTACAACGCCGAACAGTCGAGGTTACGCATCAGGCAAAGCTGACCGAGTCGCCCGCCAATGCGGCGGCAACGGCCGCCGTACAAAAGATCAAGACTGCGCTTTGCGCCCATTTTGCCGCCCTTGGCGCCGCCCACCTTCAGGTCGGCAAGGCTTATCATTACCGTCAGAACCGCGATCCCCAAGCCTGGGCCCTGCTTGAGAAGATCAAAACCGCGGTCGATCCGCGCCGTGTCGTCAACCCGGAGTCGCTCGGACTGTCATAGGAGGTCCTTATGGACCAACGCATCAGTGCCGTTACTTTAGGTGTGGCTGACGTCAATCGCGCGCGCGGGTTCTACGAGCGGCTGGGGTGGGCGCCATCGAAGGGCAGTGACGACAAGGCCGCATTCTTCCAGATGAACGGCCTCGCGTTGATGCTATATTCAATGAAGGAACTCGCCAAGGACGCCGGCGTCGAGCGGCCCGGCATGGGCTTTGATAACGTGACCATCAGTTACAACGTGCCGAGTCAGGCCGAAGTCAAGCAGGTGCTGGCCAAGGCCAAGAAGGCGGGCGGAACGATATTGCGGGATGCGGCCCAACAGTTTTGGGGTGGTTTTTCAGGCTACTTCGCCGACCCTGATGGCCATGCGTGGGAGGTGGCCTTCAATCCGCATTGGAAGATCGACGCCAAAGGCAACGTGAAGATTCCCAAGTAGGCATGTCCGAGACTTTCGTCAAACGCACAACGCTGATTGTCGAGGACGTCGCGCGTTCTATCGCGTTCTATCGCGATGTTGTCGGCATGAAGCTTTATTACGACCAGCTGATGTCGGTTGGCGGAAAGATCATTCCGGCGGGAAAGCCGGGCGCCAAGGTGCGTCTCGGCATCATGGAAGGCAATCACGCCGACGTCGCGAAGATCGGCCTGCTCCAGTGGATCGATCCACCGTTGGAAAGACCCGCGGCGCCGTACCGGTCACGCATGGGCATTGGCGATATCGTCATTGTCACCGAAACGCCCGACATCAACAGTCTCTATGACCGGTTGGCGAAATCGCCGCTGTGCCGCATCCATTGTCCGCCGCACGAGTGGAGCGTGCCGACGCCGGACGGAAAAGGCCGGATCGAACTCACGACACTCAGCTTTTTCGATCCCGACGGGTTCTTCTTCGAGGTCAATCATAAGCGCAACGCCCCCAACATCGACCGTTTCGGCATCCGTCGCACGACGCTGATCGTCCGCGATATCGACCGCTCGGTCGACTTTTATCGCCGCGTGATGGGCATGGAGATGTGGTACGACCAAACCATGACCGTGGGCGGCCAAGTCCTGCCGGCCGGCACGCCGGGCGCCAAGGTGCGGGTGGCGATACTCAAGGGCGCCGACCCGGCCGTCGGCATGTTTGGGCTGATGGCGTTTCTCGATCCGCCGATCGAACATCCGCCGCTGCCAAAGCGGCCACTAGCGATTCGCGATGCTATCGTCGTGGCTCATGCCAATGACGTGAACACGATCCACGCGCGGATGGCGGGCGAGTACTGCCACGTTTGTTCTCCGCCGATCGACGACACGGTCACCGCCGCCGACGGTTCGACGCTGAAGCTGACGACGATGAGCTTCTTCGATCCGGACGGATATTTCTTCGAGCTCAATACGCGTCGAAAGGTCTCGTAATCCAGCCCGAGCCTTTGCACGCCAATTTCGCGAATTGGGGAATGTATGACTCCATTTCACCGACAAATGGATGGGATTTGGCTTCTGAAGGTGGAAATGTATGCGGAATCTGGATAGAGTATCCTTATGAACGTTGCTCTCAATGCACATGCAAGGAAACTGCTGAAACAGGCGATTGCCGATGGCCGATACACGTCTGAAAGTGATGCGTTGAATGATGCAGTTCTGGCGCTCGATGTTCCGCGCCTGCTCACATCTGAACGCGTAAAGAGCGCCGTCGCGGAGGGGCTGGGGCAACTCAATCGAGGTGACAGAATCTCAATTGCCTTGACGGACCTACCGGGGTTTTTTCAGGCTATCAAGCGAAATGGGCGAAAGCGGCGAGCGACGAAAAAGCAGTAACGCAACTGCTTTACGCACTGTCGATTTCTCCCCCGCCGCGCTTAAGGACCTGCGCGATATTCACGGCTATATTGCCGAGCGCAATCCAGAGGCCGCCGATGACGTGCTTTCTGCTATTCAAGAAAGAACGTTGATGATTGCAAAGATGCCGCGATTGAAACGCTCTGCCGAAGTTTTTGGCAGTGGCGTTCGTGTCCTGATTTATCGCGTATACCTCATTTTCTATCGAGTCAAGGTTCGGCGCCTCGAGATCGTTCGGGTGGTAGATGGTCGGCGTGATGTGCCGAGCGTCATTGGCGGCGCGACCTAACGCGAAACTTCATGCGCGTCGACATCGCTCGCGATATATCTGAACGAGGTCGACTTTTCCGCAATTCAATGGAACGACATACATGCCTACGACCATCAAACGCACCACTCTGATCGTCCCCGATGCCGGCGCGATGATGCGCTTTTATCGCGACGTGCTCGGTTGGCGGGTCGATTATGACGCCCAGTTCAAGCTCTCGGGCGGCATCATTCCCTGCGCCAAGCCGGGAGATGACGTGCAGCTTTACATGATGGGCGGGCCCGACCGCGATATTGGAAAAGTCGGTCTGCTCGAATGGACCAATCCGCGTCTGCCCGACCCCGGCCCGCCCAAGCGGCGGCTTGGCATTGGCGATGTCGTGCTGGTCGCCGACGTGCCCGACATGAAGGCGCTGGTCGAAAAGATTTCAAATTTTCCGGGCGCCGCCATTCATAGCCCGCCGGCCGACGGCACCTTTCCCGATCCGCGTGGCGCTGGAACGATCGAGTACTCATCGATGGCGTTCTTCGATCCGTCGGGGACGTTCTACGAGACCTATTACCGCTACAATCGGCCCAATCCGGAAAAATTCTTGATTCGGCGGACAACGTGTATCGTCCGAGATGTCGACCGTTCACTCGCTTTTCTGACTGGCGTACTTGGCCTCGCCAAGTATCAGGACTCGACCATGCAGATCGAGGGCATGCTGGCGGCCGGCAAGAAGGGCGACACCGTGCGGTTTGCCGTCTGTCGCGCCCAGCACGATTATATCGGCATGGTCGGCGCACTCGCTTTTCTGAAAGACCCCTTGCCCGACCCGGGTGAGAAGAGCTTCGACTACGGCGTCGGTCGCGCGCTGTTCGTCGCGCACAACGATGATGTCAGGGGCCTTGCAGCCAAGATCGCGGCGGCTGGCGGACGGATCACCCGTGGGCCGTTCGAACGAACGGTGCCGAAGAGCGGCGGGGCGGGGGAAACCAAGATGATCTCCCTCGGGTTCCACGACCCCGACGGCATGCTATGGGAAGTCAATCAGCTGAGCTGACGCTAATCTTCGGCACGTTTGCCGAGATCGCGGAGGAACAGATTGGCGGCAGCAATTGCCGCCGTGATGGCGCCCGTGGCAAGCAAAGGGCCTTCGAAGCCAAAACGAGTGGCGAGCGATCCCAACAGCAGAGCGCCAATCGCCGGCCCAGCACGCGTGATTGTGTACCAGACGCTGAGCGCGCGCCCGCGCATCTGATCGGATACGACGGACTGGGTGAGCGATTGCGAGCCGACGCCCACCATAACGCTGAAGAACGACGACACAAAAAGCACGGCGCAGGCGAGCCAAAAGATATCGATCATCGAAAAGACGGCGACCAAAAGGCCGTTCATGATCATCGCGCCGATGATCAATCGGCCGATGCCGTCGACCGTCGGACGCTGCGCCAGCACCAGGCCGCCCAGGATGGCGCCAACGCCTTGAACCGAAGTCATGGTCGCAAGCCCCGCGGCACCTCGCTCAAAAATCTGATCCGCGATACCCGGCAACAAATCACCGATCGGCCATGTCAGCGTGCTGGCGGCGCCGACGGCCGGAATTAGCCAGCCTAGGACCGGATGCTTGAACGTGTAGGTCCATCCCGCGCGCATGTCAGTGATCATGCCTGACCAGATGCCACGACCGCGAACCGGCGGCACATGTGGCGGCAGGTCGAGGATCATGAGCGTCCAGATCACGCCGACGTAACTAAGCGCATTGGCCGCGAAGCTATACCCGACGCCGGTCGTCGTGATGATCAAGCCGCCGATCGCAGGTCCGAGAATTCGGGTTCCATTAAACACCAGCGATGTCAGCGCAACCGCGTTACCGATGCGTTCGCGCGGCAACATCATGGGGACCAGCACCAAGCGCGCGGTCTGAATGATCGGCTGGACCACGCCAGCGAACAATTGAAGTACGAAGATCAGCATCGGCGTAATCATTCCCGAAAACGTCAGGGCCGCCAGCGCGACCGCCTGGAACAACGCGAAGACCTGGCCAATGATCGCAATGCGCCGCTTGTCGAACCGATCCGCGACGACGCCGGTGATGGGCGCAAGCACCAAGACCGGGATGAATTCGGCCATGGCCACGGCACCAAGCCAGGCGCCGGAGTGGGTGAGTTCCCATGTCAGCCAGCCGACGGCCATGCGTTGGATCCACGAACCCAACAGAGAAATCGAATTGCCGGCGGTGAAGCGCCGGAAGTTGCGGTTGGCGAGGGTCTCGCGGATCGCGGAAAAGTCGATGGCAAAGGCCGGCATCAGAGCGCCGTGTTCACTTCGCCCGCGCGGCAAAGGCGCGTTTGCCCTCGAGGATGAGGTCGTAAAGCTTCTGGCTCTCTCCGCCAATCTGCTCAAGCTGTTGCTTGTGGACCGGCAAGGTGGCCGCCACCCATCGTTGCCGCGCCTCTGACGAGAGTTCGTGGATCGTGGCGCCGCGGCCGATTGCTCGGGCAATTTCCTTGTCGCCATCGGAACGAATGCCGGCTCGCGCGGTAGCGGTATCCGGGTAACCGTTAGCGACCACGGCCTGTTGCTCCGGCGTCAGGCGCTTCCACCACGAATCGAGTACGATCACGCCCAACATCGACACCGTATTGCGAATATAAGTCCAATGCTTGGCTTCGGTATCGACGGCGGTGATGACATAGACCAGCTCGTTGGTTTCACCGCCATCGAGCAGGCCAGTCTGAAGGCCCGTGAGTATCTCGGTCGAGCCGACCTGGATCATGTCGGCGCCAAGCTGCCGCGCCATCAGTTGTGACGAGGAGTCGATCAAGGCGCGGAACCGCATCCGAGCCACGTCGGGCGGTTCCATGATTGGCTTGCGGCCGTAGAAGCCGTGCCAGTTCATGCCGTAATGCCTCAGGCCGTGGAGGCCCTTGGCATTGAGCAGGCGGTTGAGTTCGTCGCCCAGAAAATTGTCGACCACGAAGTCAAGTTCGTCCCAGCTATCGAACAGGAACGGCGCGTTGACAATGGCAAGCTCTGGCACAACCGTGGAAATCGATTGATAGCCAACGCCGACGATCTGAACCCGATCGCGTCTGAGGGCGACGAAATGAGATTCGTCGTTTCCAAGCTCTCCATGGATCAGCAGCTTCACGTCGAAGGGTTTGCCCGGTGCCGCCTCCATCGCGGCGGCAAGCCGGAGGTAGGCGCGATCCGACGATAGCTGTGTTTGGGAGAACGCCGCGATCGCTGCGGGAATCCGGTCGGCGGCTCCGGCAACGGACGCGCCCGCGATGCCGGCGATTGCGAGGAGTAACTGAACAACGGTCATGACGGTAATCCCAGCGATCCCGGGTTCATCATGCCATTGGGATCAAGCCATTGCTTCACGTGTTGCATCATATCGCGAGCCGCGGGCATGCGGCGGTTCAGGAAATCATAGGTGCGTCCAATCTGCATGTGAACGGCGCCAACCGTGCGAAACGCCTCGGCAACCGCCGCTCTCAGGGCGGCAACGGCCGCCCGTGCCTCGGGATTCAAAGCATGCGCATCGTTCTTCGCAGCATAAGCGGGATCGAGATAGCGGTCCTGCATGGGAGAGCGACGATCCGACCAGTAGATGGTAGGTTCGATGAGGATGCCGGATCGCCCGATTGGCAACGACACCCACGCCCAGGCAATATTGTGTCGCTCGATCGCTGCCGCATGGGCATTGAAGACCCCGTGAATGGCGTCGATGGTAGCGCGCGCGCGCGAGTGAGGCACGATGCCGTGCACCGGAATCCAGCGCTCGCCGCGCGGGCCGAGAATGATCGTCGGGCCCGGAAACGGCGTGCCGCGCATCACCTTTGGGATGCTCGCGGGAATCTCTTTTCCGCCGTCGGCGCAGATCCCCTTGAGGCGGGCGAGAGCCCCCGCCGCGTCTTTGGCATCACGCCCCTCGACCGTGAAGTGGAGCGTATAACCCGCACCTTCCAGATATCTCCGACCGGCGGCGGCAATCTTGACGGCCTCCGCCACGCCCTTGAGGATCGATCCCTGTCCCGTGATGACGCCCTTGAGGCGGCCGACATCCTCGCTGATCCCGGCGTAGGTGGTGCGGTGCGCCATGTAAGCGGGATCGAAACCAAAGCACTCGGCATGAAGCCCGGCCCGCCCCGCGCGGCCCATGGCCGCAAGAAAAGTGTCGAGCTCGGCATATTCGAAGGCGCAATACTCGACCGCTCCCGGACGCCGTACTAAGGACAACGCCGCTTCGGCCTTGATCCCAAATGCGCCGCAGTCGCCGACGAAAAGCCCAGTCAAATCGGGACCGTAATACCGCGCGAACGGAGTCGGGTTGATGGCCGCGCCCCATGATCCAGTCATGAGTTCGGAGCCATCGGCGAGCACAATCTTGAGCCCGAGAACATTGTCCGCCGCGAAGCCGTGCTTGCCAGTGCCGTAGTTGGCGGCGTTCTGCGACAGGCCGCCGCCGACGGTCGCATGAAGCCCAGAGCCGGTGCCCCAAAAAGCGGCGCGGAGGCCCTGCGGCGCCAGCGCGGCATCGAGCGCTGCCCAGGTGACTCCAGCTTCGATAACAACGAC